>JAFPCL010000234.1 GCA_017390225.1 Clostridia bacterium | reverse complement strand
CTTCACCTCTCGACGTACCATCGTACGCCTTCGGGATGACATTATCAAGGCTACGCCTTGATAATGTATTCAGTTCGCACGTTCCGCACTCTTTTTTTCCATCCCCGGATTCAAAAGAATTATTTTACAGCCCCATTTTCTATATATCTTTATGATCGCCGCGTCCGATGACAACGGTATGATCAATGGTTGCCATTTTTTCGGACAATTCATGCACAGCGGCAACGGGATCTTTGCCTGAAGGAAACTTGTTGTCGTATAGCATATATTTTTCTCGCTTGTCCCAAGGGGAAAGATTGGGCATGACAACATTGGCGCCATGGAGAACACCCAGCAATTTTCCGTCGGCACTGGCGGTGCTGAGGGCGGTGGTTGCAGGGAGCAGAACCTTCGGGAGCAAAATGCGGCACAGGCTTAAAAGAAAGAGTGTTAAATCGACAGAGCCGCCGGGATGGTCGCGGAAGATGGTGTCTTTATGGGGAAGAAAGGGCCCCATGCCGACCATGTGTGGCTGAAATTTTTCCAAAAACAAAAAGTCTTCCGCTAAAGTTTGCGGCGTTTGCCCGGGAGAGCCAATCATAAAACCGCAACCAACTTGATAGCCGATTTGTTTCAAGTCCCATAGACATTTGATTCGATTTTCAAGCGTCAGAGGCTCCGGATGCAAGATGCGATAATGCGCTTCATCCGCCGTTTCGTGCCGCAGAAGATATCGGTTGGCACCGGCACGGAAAAAGCGTTCGTAGGAATCGTGGCCTTTTTCGCCCAGAGAAAGGGTGATGGCACAATCGGGAAATTCGGCGCGAATAGAGGAGATGATATCTGCCATGATAGCATCGGTGTACCACGGGTCTTCACCGCCTTGCATCACAAAAGTGCGAAAGCCTGCCTTATAGCCACTGCGGCAACAATCCAAAATCTCTTCTTTGGAAAGCCTGTATCGCTGTGCATTTTTGTTACTCCGACAAATGCCGCAGTAATAGCAATTGTTTTTACAATAAGAAGAAATTTCAATGAGTCCGCGGATGAATACATTTTTTCCATACACACTGTTTTTGATTTCCTGTGCCAGTGTAGCGGCATAGGAAGCATCGGCAGGCGTGTAGGATGAAAAAAGAGAAACATATTCTTCTTTGGACAGATGCTTTTGCGCATGGAGTTTATCGATGAGCTGTTTCATATATAGCCTTTCGTTAAAAAGAAATTTTATCTAAAATGCCGTTGAAAGCGGCAATAAAAACACCGTAGTTGGTCATGGGAACACCGGCATTTTTGGCGGCTTCCTGACGGGATAAAAAGTATTTTCTGTTGAACATACAGCCGCCGCAATGGATAATCAAATCATAAGAAGACAAGTCGGAGGGGAAATCACTGCCGCTGACCATATCAATGGTGATGCCTTCGCCAAATCTCTTTTTGAGCATACGGGGGATTTTGACTCTGCCGATATCTTCCGTGAGCGGTGCATGGGTGCAGGCTTCGGCAATTAAAATACGGCTCTTGTCGGTTAAAGAAGAAATCACCGATGCGCCGTGCGCCAGGGCTTCAATATCGCCTTTTAAGCCTGCCATCAATACGGAAAAGGATGTGAGGCGGCTTTCTTTCGGCTTGTTTTCATAGACAAAGGGGAAAACCTGGGAATCGGTGATAATCAGGGCAGGGGGGGCATTGAGGCAAGCCAGTGCGGCTGAAAAATTGTCGGTGGTGCAAGAGATAACCAAGGCTTTATGATCCAAAAGGTCACGAATCGTTTGCACTTGCGGCAAAATCAGTCGGCCTTTGGGGGCTTGGATATCCTGCGGCATCACAAGAAGGACAACATCGCCTTGATTGACAAGACCTGCGGTGAGACTTCTTTGCTCGAAGTCTTCGGGAATCAGGCGCAAAACAGCCTTTCGGATGAGATGCGGCACTTCTTCGTGGGCTTTGGGAATGACGATATAAGGGATTTTCAAGATATCACGCATGCGCGATTCCATCGTGGCAGCATCTGCAAGATCCGTTTTTGTGATAACACCTAAAATAGGGGTTTTCTTTTCTTTAAAACGGGAAATCCATGTTTCTTCTATCGAAGTGTCTGTGCTGTCGGCAGATATGACCATAAGTGCAATATCTGCTTTATCCATGGCGTTTTGGGTGCGCTCCACGCGAAGTGCGCCCAGTGCTCCTTCATCATCGAAGCCGGGGGTGTCGATCAACACGCACGGCCCGATGCCGTGAAGCTCAATGGATTTATACACAGGATCTGTGGTTGTGCCGGCAAATTCGGATACAAGCGCCGTGTCATGTCCTGTGATGAGATTGATAAGGGAAGATTTTCCTGCATTGCGACGACCGAATACACCAATATGCAATCGGTTGGCACGGGAGGTTTCGTTTAGTTCAGCCAAGGGGAATGCCTCCTTTTGTTTTTTTATCTTTTCCTATTATAGCATAAAACATAAGAAAAATCAATTATATAAATAAAAAACTGCAATTTCATCATGCGAAATTGCAGTTTTGATTGTTAATTTCCGGTATCGACAACCCAGAGTGTTCGCACACCGTTTTCATCTACAGAAGAAGGGGACGGATTGTTTCTTTTTTCTAAAAAATCCGGCGCAACCTGCGGAAACATGGCAATGGAAAGCACGTCTTCCTCGGATTTGGCAAGCCCTGCGGCGTCTTTTCGGATGTTTTCCATTTCCGGGGCAATTAAATCTGCCGGACGGCAAGTGATGAGCGGTTCATCGCCGATGGCTTTTTTGCGCACATCTTCGTTGACTTTGCCCGGAAGCTTTCCGTATTCACCGCGCAGAAGCCCTTTGGCTTCTTTGGTAATCGTTTTGTATCGCTCACCGCTGACTACGTTGAGAACGGCTTGAGAGCCGACAATCTGGCTGGTCGGCGTAACCAAAGGGGGAAAACCAAAGTCTTCACGCACACGAGGCACTTCTGCCAATACTTCGTCGTATTTGTCTTCAGCACCCGCTTGTCTGAGCTGGGAAATCAGATTGGAGAGCATACCGCCGGGAACTTGGTATAAAAGAGTTTTGGTATCCACACGGTACACCTTGGAATCTATAACCCCGTCTTTCTTCAAACGGTCGGCGATGCCGCGAAAGTGCGTGGCGGCATCATTCAGCTTGTTAAGATCAAGCCCTGTATCTCTTTGTGTGCCTTGCAATGTGCAAACCAAAGCTTCGGTGCAGGGCTGAGATGTGCCGTTTGCCAGGGGCGATAATGCGGTGTCGACAATATCCACACCGGCTTGCGCCGCCATCAGGCACACCATATCACCGGTGCCGGTGGAGTTGTGGGTGTGCATATGAATGGGAAGGCTGACGGTTTCTTTCAGCTTTTTCACCAAAGAATATGCTTGGTAGGGCAAAAGAAGATTTGCCATGTCTTTGATGCAAATGACATCTGCCCCCATTTTTTCCAGTGTGCAAGCAAGCTTGACAAAATAGTCTTCACTGTGCACGGGGCTGATGGTGTAGCTGAAAGCCGCTTCTACGGTGCCGCCATATTCTTTAACGAATTTTATGGAGGTTTCCATATTGCGGACGTCATTGAGTGCATCGAAAATACGAACAACATCAATGCCGTTTTCTAAAGATTTCTTGCAAAAGCTTTGCACCACATCGTCGGCATAGTGCTTATAGCCCAAAAGATTTTGACCGCGCATGAGCATTTGAAGCTTGGTTTTCGGCATGGCTTTTTTCAATGCCCGAAGACGTTCCCACGGGTCTTCGTTCAAAAAACGAAGACAAGCATCAAAAGTGGCGCCGCCCCAACATTCCAAAGACCAGTAGCCAATCTCATCAAGAATTTGGCAGGCAGGGAGCATTTCTTCCGTGCGCATACGGGTAGCCGCTTGGGACTGGTGTGCATCACGCAGAATTGTATCTGTAATCCATAATTTATTCATAATGATAGCACCTTTTTAGAATTAAAGAATGGCAAGGAGAACACCGGCGGCAATGGCAGAGCCGATAACACCGGCAACATTGGGACCCATGGCATGCATCAAAAGGAAATTGCCGGGATTTTCTTCCTGACCAACCTTTTGCGATACACGCGCCGCCATCGGCACGGCAGACACACCGGCAGAGCCGATGAGGGGATTGATTTTCTTGTTCTTCGGAAGGAACAGGTTCATGAGCTTGGCAAGAAGCACGCCGCCGGCAGTACCGAAGGCAAAGGCACAAATACCCATAAGGACAATACCCAATGTTTTAAGAGATAAGAACGTCTGGGCAGTAGCGGTTGCACCGACAGAGATGCCCAAGAAAATTGTGACGATATTCATCAGCTCATTTTGTGCTGTCTTGGAAAGACGCTCCGTGACACCACATTCACGCAAGAGGTTGCCGAGCATTAATGTGCCGACAAGGGGCGTGGCGGAAGGAACGAGCAGAGAAACAAAGATGGTAACGATGATCGGGAAAAGAATCTTTTCCGTTTTGGAAACGGGACGAAGTTCTTTCATCACAATCATGCGTTCTTTCTTTGTGGTGAGAAGTCTCATGATGGGCGGCTGAATCACAGGTACCAATGCCATATACGAATAAGCGGCAACGGCGATGGGCCCTAACAGATGGGGTGCGAGCTTGGAGGTGACGAAAATAGCCGTGGGGCCATCCGCACCGCCGATGATCCCGATGGAACCGGCTTCCAAGAACGTATAGCCAAGCAAAACAGCACCAAAATAAGCAAGGAAAATGCCAAGCTGTGCGGCGGCACCCAAAAGAAGACTCTTGGGGTTCGCAATCAGAGGACCAAAGTCCGTCATCGCACCGACACCGAGGAAAATCAAACAGGGATAAATGCCAAGCTTGACACCCAGATACAAAATATCAATCAAGCCGATGGTGACACTTTTTCCGACCTCAACAGAAGAGAGAATCGCATCGGCGACACCGGCGGCTTTCATTTCTTCGATAAATTCGGCTGTGACAGGTGCGCCACCGAATAAATCCCAATGGACATGACCGCCGGCAAACAGAATTTCATGGAACATATCTGCGCCGAACAGGTTCGTAAGAAGCATACCAAAAGCGATGGGGAGTAGGAGCAAGGGTTCGAATTTTTTAACAATGGCAAGATAAAGCAGAAAGCATGCGACCGCAATCATAACAAGCTGCAAAGGATTCTGTGCGATCATGTAAAAGCCGGTCTGCTGCCAGAAGTTTATGATAGCATCCAACATTTTTTAATGTCCTTTCCGTTAGATTGTTGAGAGTAGTGTGCCCGTTTCAACAGAGGAGCCTTTGGCAATGACATAAGAAACCGTGCCGTCACAGGGGGCTAAAATTTCATTTTCCATCTTCATGGCTTCTAAAATCACAAGGACATCGCCCTTCTTTACAGCCTGACCGTTAGCTACCTTTACGTCTAAAATCGTGCCGGGCATGGGAGCATTGACATTTTCTCCACCGGCAACGGGGGCGGCAGGTGCTACGGGCGCTACAGGTGCTTGCACGGGTGCGGCAACCTGCACGGGAGCAGAAGCTTCGGATTCGCTCAGAAGCTCAACATCGACCTCGTAGGCAACACCATTGACAACAACTTTATACTTTTTCATAATAAAAACCTCCTTTAAATTCTGCGAAAAGATTGAATGGAAATTCCGGATACATCGGTGCCAAGCTCTTCTGCAAGACATGCAGAAATGGCGGCGATGAGCGCACCGCGATTTTCAATGGGTGCATTTTGCACGACGGGCGTAGGGGCAGGGGCTTGCTTTGGAATTTCTTTTTTCGGAACCGGTGCTTCGGTTCGCACAAAACATTTGACAATAATGCCCATGAGCCAAACGATAAAAACCAAAGAAACCAAACCGATAAAAACAATGGACATACCTAATCCTGCAACGATGCCCGGGGAAAGTTCGGTCATATAAATCTTCTCCTCTCTGATTTTATACAATCTATGTTATTATATCACAATTTATGGAAAAGTGCAAGTAAAAAAGTGGATAAGAATTTGCTTTTATGCGACATCCTATCAGTTTACCCCGTGAAAGGCGTGACCACGGGTGAAACATGGCGGCAAAACAGCTTCTTCACTGCCTTCGTACATACGAAAAATACGGACACATTCCTCCGGCGATTCATCGGTGAAGAGAAGAACGCCGCCGGATAATCCGATGCTTTGCCATGCTTCTTTTTTATCCGCAAGGAAAAGGGGACGGGAATTATACAGAACACATCCGTCTTGGGCACAATTGCCGAATAGGGGAAATGCCGCTCCTGTTTCGTCTTTAAAAACATGTCCATCGGGACAGGCAGAGATGCTTTTTTGATTGCGGGAAAGACAAGCCCCTAAAAGCATCAGAGGGATTCTTCCATATAAAATAGCCTCTGTGGGAAAACACGCGGCGATGTCTTTGATTTGCCGCAAGGTCAGCTCGGGGGATGCCGTGATGCGGATGGCATCATAAAAAGATTCTATCGCATATCGATTAAAAATATTCATGCGAAAGCCTGCAATATAGGGAACGGATGCCTCGCGTGCCATCTGCAGTGTTCCGTGATTGTTGACCACAACTGCCGCACATTTTTGCATTTGCGCTTTGATGTGGCTTTCTTTGTTTACCGGAACATAGCCGGGAGATAAATATACACAGCCTTCTTCTGCATGATTGCAGTATACATTTGCACCCATCGATCGCAGTGCCTTTTCCTGCGCCGCTGTGCGCGTGATACAGGATAGAATCATCGGCGCAATTGGCTTTTTTGTGACGATATGGGGCAAGGTGATTTCTTTTGAAGGACAGGATTCTTGGGATTGTAATTGATTTTCGATTCCAAGGCAGGCATCTCTTCGCATTTGATTAATGGAAGAAATCGCAAGGGTGCAAGGGCTATCCAGCAGAATGGTTGTGCTTTGGGCATAAAAGGGTGTAGCGCCAAGCTTTTGAAGCTGCTGCGTCAGTCGCTCTTCCGAAATGGGGGATATATCGGAGGAAAGCGGCACTTGGACGGTTTCTGTTACATCATCTTTTTTTACGGTTAAGCTTGCTTCAGTTTTGCTTGTTTTAAATAGTAATTCGAGGGGGATTTTCTTTTCAACAGACAAGATTTTTTCTGCGGCTTTTCGTGCGTGCTCGGATTGCTTTTGATAAATGTTTTCCCCTGAAATGTTGCCGGGCACAATATAGGCGGCCGTTTTTTCGGAATAATAGCCTTCGGTAAATCCATCGCCACGGCAGAAGATGCCATGCAGGTTATCCAGCATTTCTTCCGTCACAGGTTCTCCGTCAATCGCTTTGCGATACATGGCGGTGACAAGCCCGACATAGGAAGGACCTTTCATGCGTCCTTCGATTTTAAATGAGGCAACACCGGCTTTTTTCATCTCATCCAAATGCGAAATCAAACATAAATCCCGCGGACTTAAAAGATATTTTCCGTTGTAGATTTTTCGGCAGGGTTGACGGCAACGGCCACGGTTGCCGCTGTCACCCCCAATAAAACTGCTCATCAGGCATTGTCCGCTACGGCTGATGCAAAGTGCGCCATGAACAAAGGCTTCGATTTCTGCGCCGGTGGCTTCATAAATCGAGCGGATATCCGAAAGGGAACATTCACGGGCAAGCACAATACGGCTTGCGCCTTTTTGCATGAAAAAACGAGCACTTTGTGTGTTGTGGATAAAGGCTTGGGTGCTGACATGGAGGGGGATTTCGGGGAAGTTTTTCTGAAGAAGAGAGAAAAGTCCGATATCCTGAACGATAAAAGCATCCATGCCCATCTGTGCCATTTGGTCTGCCAGCACCAGCACATCGTGCATCTGCGTATCACCAATCAAGGTGTTGAGCGTGAGATATGCTTTTGTGCTATGCATATGGCAATACGAAAGTGCTTGTTTCATTTCTTCATTGGAGAAGTTAACCGCACCGGCACGAGCACCGAAGGCGGAAGCACCAAGATATACGGCATCTGCACCGGCGTTGACAGCGGCTTTTAAGGAAGCGTAACTTCCGGCAGGGGATAAAAGTTCGGGCTTGGGCATACATGACCTCCGTTTTTCATCAATTGATCTTTTAATGTGCCGTAGCGAAGTGCTTCAAAATCGTTTTGCACCATTTTCATCATGACGGCACGACTGCCGACCAGAACAACAATTTTTTTTGCACGGGTAACGGCGGTATAGAATAAGTTACGGGTTTGCAATTTCGGCGGTGAAGAAAAAACAGGCATAACAAGACAATCAAATTCACTGCCCTGGCTTTTGTGCACGGTGATGGCATAAGCCAGTGTCAGCATTTCAAGCTTGCTGAAGGGGTAGATGACAATGCGCTCATCGTCAAATACAATGCGGAAGGTGCGCGCAATTTCGTCGATGTCTTCCAATGTGCCCATATCGCCGTTGAACACACCGATGCCTTCTTCACCATTGGGCTTTGACCAGGAAATTTCATAATCATTTTTGATTTGCATAACACGGTCACCGGTGCGGAAAATGGTGCTTCCGTATTTCATTTCTGCGGTGGTTTTTGTTTTGGGATTCAGTTGACTTTGCAACAAAGAGCATAAAGAATTAACCCCAAGGGAAGTCTTTTTTACAGGCGTTAAAATTTGGATATCTGTTCCGGGAACGAATCCGTAGGCTTTGGGCAAACGATTGGTTACAAGATCTAAAATCGTGTCCGTGATGCTTTCGGAGGTGGTTCTTTCTAAAAAGAAGAAATCTGTTCCCTCTTCGTTGCAAAGAGGAATTTTACCATGGTTGATTTTATGCGCATTTTGAACAATCATGCTCATGGCGGCTTGGCGGAAAATAACGTGAAGTCGGATAGAAGGAATCGTGTCTGCGGCTAAAATATCTTTCAAAACCGTTCCGGGCCCTACCGAGGGAAGCTGATCGGCATCTCCGACCAGAATTAAACGGCATCCCGGGGGCAATGCTCGGAGCATATGGCTCATGAGTGAAATATCGACCATACTCATCTCGTCGATAATCAAAGCATCAATCTCCAAAGGGTAGGATTCATCGCGCATGAAAAATTGCTCTTCATCCCCGATGGAATAGGCAAGCTCCAAAAGGCGGTGGATGGTTTTGGCTTCATGCCCTGTTACGTCGCTCATTTTTTTGGCGGCACGCCCGGTGGGGGCGGCTAAGGCGACCCGAAGCTCCATTTTTTTGAACACGGATAAAATCGTTCGGATGATGGTGGTTTTTCCTGTGCCGGGGCCGCCTGTGATGACCAGAACATTATGGACGGCGGCACTGTGTACAGCTTCTTTTTGCTCTTCGGAAAGACGAATGTTGATTTCATCCTCTGCTTCTAAAATATATGTATCCAAAGCTTTAACGGGCTTGGATTTTTCGGCTGCCAAGGCTTTTAAATGCCTTGCGGTTGTTTCTTCGGCATCATAGAATGAATAAAGAAAACAGAAGCTGTCGTCTGCCGTGTTGCAATTTATAATTTTTCCCGAAACGGATAGAGATGTGAGGGCATTGATGACTTCGTCTTCTTCAACGCCGAGAATATACATGGATTCTGCAATGAGGCGGCTTTTCGGAAGACAGGTATGCCCTTCCTTCATGGCGGCAGAGAGAAGAACGTGGACGATGCCGCCGGCGATTCGCGGCGGAAAATTTCTCGGGAAATTCATGGCGAAAGCAAGCTTGTCCGCGGCAGGAAAAGAAAAACCGCTGACATTTTCAAATAGCACATAGGGGTTTTGCTTTGCTTTTGCTACGCAGTCGCTTCCTAATTGATGATAGACTTTCATTGCCATTTCCGTTGTGATTCCATGGGCACGGAAAAACATCATCACGGAACGAAGCTCCATGTTTTCTAAAAATGATTCGTGGATTTGCTGTGCTTTGGCGCTTCCGATGCCTGAGATTTCCGTGAGCCGTTCTTTTTGGTGCTCAATGACGTGCAAAGTGTCTTTTCCGAAATGCTTGACGATACGCCGTGCCATGGCTTCACCGACACCATGGATCACACCGGAAGAAAGGAAAAGCAAAATAGCCCCCTCTTCTTGGGGGGCACTGATTTCAAAGGAAGAAACTTTAAACTGCTCGCCGTAGTCGGGGTGTTCGGTGAAATTTCCGGTTAGCAATAATGTTTCACCAACCAAAACACCGGGCATACAGCCGACAACCGTCAATTCATCGCCTTCATATGAAAGGGTACCGACGGTAAAACCGTTGGATTCATTCATAAATGTAATTTCAAGTAAAAGTCCTTCGATTTTTTCCATATGACCTCTTATATATAAATTATTTTATCAATTTTATACATTTTCTCCAGCTGTTTTATCGTTTTCTCGTCGGATTGCTTTACAACGGCAATGACAGCGCCGAAACATCGCAAATCAAGTGTGCTGATGATTTCGGGGGTTTGAATATCTGACAGGGTGTTAATCACAAGATCCACGGGAACTTTGTGGGAAAAAGATATTCCGAGAAAGATAAAGCCCAATATTAAAAGAGATGCGGAAAACAATACCGCAATGAGTAATTCCAACATAAAAACGCTCCTTTTTGCAGTTTGCTACAGTATATGCGAAAAAACAAAGGAGCGTGTTTATAGATTTAAGCAGGGATAGATTCCCAAAGCTGGATGCCGAAGAAGGAAAGCGTGAGCATGATGATGCCTGCTAAGACAACACCGAGAAACGTGGGGAGAAATGCATTTTTAACTTTAAGATCCAAAAATGATGCAATGACAGAGCCTGTCCATGCGCCGGTGCCGGGAAGGGGAATACCGACAAAAAGCATGAGCCCCAGCTTCTGATATTTCAACACCTTTTCTTTATTGGTGCTGACCTTTTTTTCCATCATTCTGCCAAACCAGCCCAAAACACGTGTTTGCTTTAATTTGTTGACAATCGTTCGACCGAAAAGGACGATAAACGGAACGGGGATACAATTGCCAATGACACAGATTAAAAAAGAAAGGGGGAGATTCAGCCCCAATGCGGCGGCAAAGGGAATGGCACCACGCAGTTCAATAATGGGAAGCATGGAAATCAAAAATGTGATGAAATATTTTTCAAACAAGGACATGCCAATCACGGCAGATACAAGATCACTTAAAAATTCAGTCATAATCATTTACTCCTTTATAACACGCGATTTTCTAAATACAAAGCAAGCTCACGCAAAAATGCGGCTTTTTCGCCGAAGGGAGATAAAGAGTCCACTGCTTTTTCCGTGATGGAATGAAGAAGCTCTTTCGCTCCGTCCAGACCGTAGAGTGTGACAAAGGTTGTTTTTTGATTTTTTGCATCACTGCCAATCGGCTTGCCAAGCAGTGCTTCGTCGCCGATAACGTCCAAAATATCATCCTGCACCTGGAAGGCAAGACCAATATTTTTTCCGTAGATATTGAGGGCATCGGGCTTTCCGGCAACCACGGCGCCGATTTGCACGGCGGCAAGAAGGAGTGCACCGGTTTTGCGGCGATGCAAATCATAGAGGGTAGCTTCTTCGACTGGCTTACCTTCAAAGGCAATATCGATGACCTGACCACCCAACATACCATCGACACCGGCGGCGTCGGAAAGGATTTTTCCGATAGCCACCAACTGCTCCGGAGGTGCGGGCTGAGAAAACAACCAGGAAAATGCATGCGTCAGCAGCGCATCGCCGGCAAGGACTGCCATGCCTTCTCCGTATACTTTATGATTGGTGGGCTTTCCGCGGCGCAAATCATCGTTATCCATGGCAGGCAGATCATCGTGAATCAGGGAATAGCAATGAATCATTTCCAAGGAACAGCCGAAGGGAAGGGCTTTTTCTCCATCACCGGAAAGTGCCTCTGCCGCCGCCATGGCAAGCACGGGACGGATTCTCTTTCCGGCATCGATGGCACTGTAGCGCATGGCTTCAAATATGACGTCGCGGTTGACATCGGGGATAAACGTGAGAGCCCGCTCCATCATGGCGTTCACGGCGGCTTGTTTATTTTGAAGTTCTTCTTTAAAATTCATGATTTTTCTCCTTATGATTCAGGGTTCGGGCTAAAAGGAAGCTCGGCTTTTTGTCCGTTATCTTCCACAAGCTTCACGATTTTTTGCCGTGCCTGCTCCAAAAGAGCGGAACATTCGGCGGAAAGGCGAACGCCTTTTTCATATAATTCCATGGATTCGGCAAGACCGGCTTGTCCGCTTTCCAGCTTTCGGATAATTTCTTCCAGTTCTTTCATTTTTGTTTCAAAATCCATTTGAACATCTCCTTTTAGGTGTCGGATTGATTGGTGCTGATGACGCAGGCACTTGCCGTGCCGTCTTGCAGTTGCACTTGAAGCACATTGCCCGGCGTTACCTCATGGATGGAACGGACAGGCGTGCCATCATTATGAAGGACAACGGCATAACCGCGGGAGAGAACCGCAAGGGGAGAAAGGGCACGCAATGAAGCATCGGCTTCTTTTAATACGGCTGTTTTTTTAGAAAGAATCTCTTGCATGCTGTTGCCAAGCCGTGTGCATCTGTCGTCGAGCTTTTGTGCCAAATCCTCGGGAATCCTTTCAAAGTGCACCAAGGCGGGGGAGGTGGACAAGCGAAGAAGACGCTGGGCATACAAATCGGTTTTGCTGAGCAGTCCTTTATCAAGACGATTTCTCAGCTCACGAATACGGATGCGAAGTTCGTTGTCGTCGGGAACGGCAAACTCTGCCGCCTGCGACGGCGTTGCGGCACGGCGGTCGGCAACAAGATCGCAGATTGTGGTATCTGTTTCATGCCCAACAGCAGATATAACAGGAATGGTTGATGCAAATACGGCACGGGCAACGGTTTCTTCGTTGAAAGGCCAAAGGTCTTCAATCGATCCGCCGCCTCTGCCGACAATCAACACATCAATATCGGATCGGGTGTTGAAATATCGAATACCCGAAACGATTTGTGCGGCGGCATCCTCGCCCTGCACTTTGGAAGGGTAAAGGATAATTTCCGTCATCGGATGGCGACGGCCGGCAACATTGATAATGTCGCGGATTACAGCGCCGGTATCGCTGGTGACAACACCGATTTTTTTGGGGAAAGCAGGAAGGGGACGCTTGCGGCTTTCTTCAAACAGACCTTCTTTTTCCAATTGATTTTTCAGCATCAAAAATCGCTGATGCAAATCACCGATGCCTTCGGGGCGCATATCTTCGATATACATCTGGTAAGCACCGCCGGGCACATAAACGGAAATCCGCCCCCGTGCAATGACGCAGTCGCCGTCTTTGGGGGCAAAGGTGAGCCCTGTAGCTTGCGATTTAAACATACAAGCTTTTAAAACACTTTCTTCATCTTTCAAAGACAGATACAGATGCCCTGAAATATTGCGCTTGAAATTGGAAATTTCCCCTCGGATAAAAATGTTTTGCAAACCGCTTCGGCTGTCCAGCAGTTTTTTAATGCCATGGTTGAGCTCGGAAACGGTCATGGTTAAAGGTTCGTTCATGTTACTCACGTCCGCAAGTTTTGGCATATTCGCCTAAAATGCCGTTGACAAAAGAACTGTCTTTTTCCGTGCCGTATATCTTTGCCAAACGAACGGCTTCGGAAATAGCAACAGCTACGGGGACTTTGGGGCAAAACTTGATTTCGTATATCGCCAAACGAAGCAGTGTCAGGCTGATTTTTGACAGACGTGATACATCCCAATGGGGGGAATGCTCTTTGATAATGCTATCCAAAAGAGAAAAGTTTTCATGGACGGCGGCAACCGTGGAACGGATATATGCTTTATCTTCATCCGATTGCGCATCCAAAGAAAATTGGGATTTATCGCGGATATCGTCGGCAAAATAAGTGTCTAAAGCACATGCCGGTGCATGATTGCCGACTTCCGTGGAAAACAAGAGCTTAAATGTATCTTCTCGTGCAGTTTTTCTGCTCATAATAACCTCCATTGTATCAATTCGTATTCTATATAATTTTATCACATTTCTTTAGAAAAGTAAAGAGATTTTAAAAAATAAACGTAAATAAATGGAAAAAAGACAGCAAAGAATACTGTCTTTTTCAAAATCATTTTACACGAAAAATTTTTCTTAAGATTCCGGAAACAAAACTGCCCGGTTTAATCACAACGATTTTCAACAAAATCACCTCCCGTCAAGGCGTAAAGAGCAGTAGGGTGAGGCTGATTAAGGCAATAATCGGCAGGATTTTCAATACGAGTCCGGGACAAAGCACCGTGAAGACACAACCGGAGAAAAAACTGTAGCCCATCAGACACAGTTTATGGGTGCGGATTCCGTGGGATATATACCGCATATGAATCATCCTTTCTCGGAATATCATATGCACTAAAGATTTATTCTGTTCCGAAGTTTATGCAAAATCTGCAAAAGGGATGTCAGGATATAATCGAAAACAAAGAAACCGAAAAAAGCGATGATACCGAGAAAAGCCAAGTGGTGCAATGCAATTTGCGGAAGAAAGAGCCTTGCGCAGAAAAACATAACCACAAGAAGAATGACGGCATACAAGCTTTTAATCAAATATTCGATAAGTCTGCTTTTGCGTTGCTCGGCAAAAAGCTTGACAAACGGGAAAATGCCGAAAAACAGCAAATAAAAGAGTGCATAGGATCGCTTTGCCACAAAAAGAAAGCACATAAGCCCGACACATATATATCCGATGCCCGAAACGCGAACGCCGCAAACCATGATGGAAAGCATCATGGTCAAGGTGGTAAGCGTCAAAAGAACCAAGCGACCGGAGGGGATGATGGATGCCATCCAGAGAAAGAGGATGCTGAGTGCTGACAAAACAGCTGTTCGAACACTTTTTTTCAGCAACATGAAATTAAATCTCCTCCCATACATTCGCAGCAGCAGTCAAGACAAATCATTGTCTGGCATAAAGAGCATGTGTCGCAATCGGCATTATTCGGTTGCCGATATGTGTAGCTTTGGGATTGTTGCGTGACGTATTCCAGCGTAGAGCGGTATTCGGGATTAGCCGGGTCCATTTGGCATGCTGTTCTCAAATGCTCCGTGCCTGCCTGGATTCTGCCAACACGCACCATGGCAACGCCGCTTAAATAATACCATTCGGCACTGCGGTCTGTCATGGAAGAAAGGGCAGAGAGGGCCTCCTGAAATCTGTTTTGATTGATTAAATTGCGGATATGCTGATAAGAGCCGCTTCCGGAAGATGAATGATATGCACCGCCCGAACTGCCGCCTGCACGTTCTTTTTGAATCTGATCGTAGGCAATATTGATTTCTTTCATCTTTTCTTCTGCCAAATCATGCAGAGGGGAATCCTGATACTGGTCGGGGTGGTATTTTTTTACCAATGCACGGTAGGCTTTTTTAATTGTATCATCACTATCACTGCGATTGACACCTAAAACTTTATACGGATCCATAAATTTTCCTTTCTTTTTTGTTATTCGGCAGGGCGCATGTTTTCTAATATTTCTGCGGCAGACACAACCATATCCAAACAGGGACGCTTGTGAAATTCTGCTGTGCGGCGGGTGACCTCGCCGGGATTTTCGTTATGCGGATGATTACCTAAAAGCTCACGGCAAATGATGGAGCCGTTGACTCTTTGAAAGCTTTCTGCAAATTCCTGCACTTTTTTATAGAGTTCGGCTTTGCGGTTTTTGTCTTCGGAAGAAGAGGGCAGTCCGCTGTCGGCGTATCCGTACCAGAGCCCGAGAACAAAGACGGCACCGGACATGGCACCGCAGACTTCCCGAAGGCGCCCCATACCGCCACCAAAGCCCGAAACGGCGGAAAGGTAAACTTCATTGTCGGGGTAGAAGGCATAAACAACCGCTTGTGCACAGTTTAAACTTTTATCTTTAAAAGCCAAAGCGGCACGCTCTGTATAAATACTCATAGCAACACATCCTTTCTTTTATTATATCATATCATGGAAAATATGTCAAATTGATTGGACGTAAATTATTTGTGAATGAACATATGGATAAAAAAGTAAAAAAAATGTTTCTTTACTTGCAAAAATCAGGGGGGAGATATATACTTTAAATAAGTAAAAACAATTTTTTTTATTTTCATTTATTGAAAAACAGAATGCAGTAAATGGGGTGTTATCATGTATCGAGTGATTATTATTGAAGACGATCCTATGGTTCGTGCACTGCATATTGATTATGTGCAAAAAAACAAACAGTTTAAGGTGGAAAGCGTTTTTAAAAACGGACGAGAAGCCATGGATTTTTTTGCAAACGGCGGAGAAACGGATTTGATTATTCTGGATTATTTTATGCCGATTATGGATGGGGGGCAGTTTTTGCATCATTTGTGCAAAAGCGGAAAATCTATTCCCGTTATTATGATTACCAGTCTGGACGATGTAAGCCTGATTCAGGATTTTTGGGGATTGGGTGTGATTGATTATCTGTTAAAGCCCTTTGCTTATGATCGTTTTTCGCATGCCATGGATAAATTCCTGAAAATGAATGAAATCAAAAAAAGCGGCAGAAGAATCACGCAGGAAGAATTGGATTTGTTTTTTTGCATGGGTGAGGAGCATCAAGAAAAAAGATTGGATAAAGGGATGCAGTCCAAAACCTTGGAAACACTGGTCGAGTTTTTAAAAGAACATCCCGATGAGGTTCTGACAGCAAAAAAAATTGCAGATGAACTATTGCTTTCCAAAGTAACGGTTAGACGGTATATGGGGTATTTGGTCAAAGAAGGTTTTTGTGAAAATCAAATCGATTATGCAACCGGTGGCAGACCATCCATTTGTTATATATGCAAAAAAGGCGTTTTTGACACATGGGAAATGCAGTAATATAAACAAGAGGCATCAAAGCGATTTCGCTTTGATGCCTCTTGCTTTTGATGGCATATGGTTTTTATTCAACGTGGGTTTCTTCTTTGGCGGGGGTTGGGCTTGGTTGAACGGAAGAAAAAGCTTCTGTCAGGGGAAGTGTTTCTGCAAAATAATGGCCGGCATCTACAAAAATTTCAGTTCCCTCGCCGCCCAAAAGAGAAAGCCAAGGCGACGTTTTTTTCTTCTTTTTGCCGTCAATCGGGGTCATGATGACCAGCGGCAACGGCCTATGAAAAGGGGTCATATGGTGCATGGCAAAAGCGGAAAGCTCTGCATCGGATAAAAAGGAATATATAGAAAAGAAATGAATGGGAAACAGCCCGTCGGAGCGCTTTTTCAATAGCTTGGATATCTTTTTATCGCTGTATTTCTGAAAGTGGTTTCTTTGGGTTGTTTTAACAGGGGGCGGTGATGCTAAAATCAGCTTTTCCAGATGGGGAATATCCTTGGCACATAAAGTCGCTAAAGGCGTAGAAAGACCGCACCCCAACACATACACATGACGGTATGGACGAACCAGTCCCACAAGGTTTGCTATGATTTGTGTGAGGGGCATATCTTCGGAAATGGCATATGTGTCTACGGCAAAGAACGTGCAAGGCTTCGGGAAGAGCTTTGCGGTTTCCGATAAGGATTCCGTTTCTCTTCCGCCATACGGGAAAGCAAGAACAGCCGTGTCGAAGCTGTCTTTTCTCAATATGACGGTGGTGTTTTTATGCGGCGGCAATTGTGCTAAAGCACGAAGCGATTTTGCCGTTCGGATTTCGTCCATATGGTAATAATATCCGTGATCTTTCAAGTTGTTCCATAAGTCAACCGCTTCGATGCCGTGAAGCATTTTTGCCGACAAAGCATCATTGATGGAAAGATCATCCAAATCGGGAAAAGCTTCCTGCACGGCATCATATAGAAAACTCTCTCTTTGCGATGCCGGTGTGTTTTCAATCTCCGGTTCTATACTTTTACACAGTTTTAGGAAATCTGCTTTTCCGCTACGGATGTGCGGCATTTTCGGCACTTGATATAAAAGTATTGGCATTTCATGGGGCGAAAGCAGAGCGCGCAGTTTGGGCTTTAAGGCTTGAACCTGCTTGCTTGCAACATAGCAAAGGGCAGGCAGTCCGTCAATCACAAAGCTGTATGCATCGACAATGCCTTCGACGGAAAGAGCGGCAGCGGATATTTTGGAAAGAGATATCATGTACGAGCCTGATGCAATCCATTCTTTTTTGGGTGCAATAAAGTATAATAGCCCGTCTGTGTCTATTTTTCCGATATCTTCCGTGATAAAAGCAGGTTTGCCGTGAAATTCGGTGAATCCGTCATAGTCTTGAATATATCCCATCCCGACAAGTTCACCGACAATCATAATTCTGCCGATTTCGCCGGGCGGCAGCAATTCATGGTTTTCATCGACAATGAAAATCGATGTGCCGACAGCCGGCTTTCCCAAAGGAATGATGTTTTCTTTGCCGGAAATTTCATAGGAGGCGGCATCCATGGTACATTCCGTGGGACCGTAGAGATTGATAAAGCGAGCATCACGCCATAAGCGTCTCCATTTCTTCACTCTTGCGGCATCGACACGTTCACCAAACAGAAAGAAAACCTTGAGAGAAGATAAATCCGATGTGTCGTTTTCCATAAAAGATACAAAAGAGGCAAGGCTATGGGGAAGGAAAGAAACGGCGGTGATTTGATAGGCTTCCATAAAACGTGCCAGAGCTTCATGGGAGGTTTCAATTTTTTCCGGCGGAATCACCAGTGTTGCACCATAGGCAGGCGACAGGAGCTCCCAGATACAAGCATCGGTGCGCAGAGGTTCTTTTTGCAAAATTCGTTCAGATAAATGGAAGGTGTCCGACATCCACTGCATGCGAAGAGAAAGTGAGCGAGAGGAAATACAAACGGTTTTTGCGCGGCTGTAAATACCGGAGGTTTCAATTAAGTATGCCACTTCCGAGGGGAGGCAATGGGCAAAAGATGGGGCGTTTGCCTCGGGAATTTGATGGGGAGAAAAAGAGTTTTTTATTTGCAGATTGCTGTCGGCAAACAAAAAATCGACTTGTGCAACGGCAATTTCACGTTGAGGAAGGGGAAGATCCGTATCAATCAGGTAGAAAGCAGCACCGCTGTCTAAAATTCCGAACAGAATGGCAGGCAACCATACAGACTTACGCATGATGACACCGACGATATTTCCTCGGGAAATTTTATGTTCCTGCAAAAGCGCGGATACGGACACACTTTTTTGATACAATTCACGAAGTGTGATGGTTTCTTTTTCCGTAATGACGGCAACTCTGTCGGGTTCTTTTTCTTGTGCTTCTTTCAAAACAGCACAGGGGGATTTTGCTTCCTTATTATTTGTGCTTTTATGATTGAATGTGTTATATAAATGAATGTCGTGCTGTGTTACCATGGGGAGATCACAGACTTTTGTGTCGGGGGATTGGGTATAGGTTAAAAATCTGTTAAGCAGTGCTTCCGAAGAGCCTTCGGAATATACGTTTTTCGGATGACAGACAGAGATAACCATTGTATGGCTTTCTTTTTTTGTTATATGCATACAAAGGCCATGCTTGGTATACGATGAAAACACAGGGATAAACGATTCGCTTTGCTCTGTGGGACAGAAGGAAAACAGTGTATCGTACATCGGTTGGGACAACTGCATATATTCCTGCAACATTGGTGTGTTGCAGTTTTTTGCCGTACTGACAAAAGCGGCTTCGGTTCGAATCTGCTCCGAAAGCTCCCAAAGGGTGGTATTCGGCTGAATTTGCACAACAATCGGGAGCTCTTCTGTAAATGTGCCGAAAATATTGGCTTCTTCTTTTTTTCTTCGGTCAAATTCCATGCCGAAGACTTGTACGGCATTCCCTGTCAGACGATAGCGATAGGCACAAACAGCGGCAAAAAACAGATAGGGATCGGCGTTTTTTACCGACAATTGGGATGCGAAGGCAAGATGCTTATGCATATCAAAAAATATTCGTTGTGTTTGTTGTTGCATTCGCCCCCATGTGTATGCGGCTATATCGCAAAGGTCGGAACTGTTTGTTGCTGTTTCACCGGAGGCTATATGAAAATATTGATCGTCTTTTGGCAGCCGGGAAGAGCTTTTTTCTGCTGTTTCTATAGCTTTGACCATCAGATGCATCGCGGTCTGATCGGCAATCAAGCGGTGCAAGCGGAGGAACAGTCCTGTTTTACCTTGCGGAAGGGCAATGTATCGGAAGGTAAACAGATCGCTGTGGTATGCAGTCATGGGAGAAGCGGCAAGCTTTTTTAAGCGAGAAGAAATTTCTTCTTCGGAACAATGGGAAAGGTCTTCGCTACGTAGCTCAACAGCGTGGGTATGAAGCCATGCATTTTCCTCTGTCTTTCGGCTTAGTAAAT
>JAFPCL010000233.1 GCA_017390225.1 Clostridia bacterium | reverse complement strand
GTGATATAGGCACGGACGGTCTTTGTTCATATCACGGGGAAATTGCTTACCGCAGTGGGGCAAGCGGAAAATCTTTTTCAGGATGCGCACCAATTCCTTGGCGGACTGCCCGGTGGTATAGGGGCCGAAATAGCGAGAGCCGTCGGGCACACGCTTGCGCGTTAAAATCAGACGGGGATATTCTTCCTGTGTGGTAATTTGGATGGAAAGATAGTTTTTGTCGTCTTTTAAAAGAATATTGTATTTCGGCTTGTGCTCTTTGATTAAATTGTTTTCCAAAACAAAAGCTTCGGATTCGGAATTGGTAATGATAAATTCAAAATCGGCAACATGCGAAACCATGGCGGCAACTTTTGGCGGATGGTCTGTCTTTAAAAAGTAGCTTGAAACACGGTTTTTTAAATTTTTTGCCTTTCCAACATAAATAATTTCCCCACCGGCGGCGTGCATCAGATACACGCCGGGCAGGGAAGGTAATGTGGATAAACGAAACTTAATTCTCTCGTTCAAGGTTATCTTTTAATGATGCGGACAGACAGGGTGCCTTCCAAATCGGAAGCTGCTTTGATGTAGGCTGCTTCGTCGAAATTGTCGGCATCGAAGTCGATTAAAGTGCATGCATATTCATTTTTGCTGCGATTGAGCATATTGTCGATGTTTACGCCGAGATCAGAGAGCATGGAAGAGTAGCTTGCCAGCATTTTGGGAACATTGCGATGCAGAATGACGGCACGGTACTGACCGGAAAATGCCATTTCGCATGCAGGGAAGTTGACAGAATTGACGATGTTGCCTGTTTCCAGGAAATCTTTAAGCTGCTTGGCTGCCATTTTTGCGCAGTTGTCTTCGGATTCTTCGGTAGAAGCGCCCAGGTGGGGGATCAGAACAACATTTTCCATGCTGTACATAGCTTCTACGGGGAAGTCGGTGACATACTTGGCAACAGTGCCGTCTGCCAAAGCTTCTTTCATGGCATCGAAATCGGCAAGCTCTGCACGGGAGAAGTTCAGAATACGAACACCGGGCTTTGCGGCAGACAGAAGTTCTTTATTGATCATGCCACGGGTGGCATCGTTGAGAGGCAGATGGAAGGTGATGAAATCTGCATCGCTCACGGCTTCTTTCAAATCAGCGGTGACGGAAACGGCACGGCTGAGGCTGAGCGCGGATTTAACGGAAATATAGGGGTCGTAACCGATGACTTCCATATCCAGTGTGTGAACGGCATTGGCGACCAAAACACCGATGGCGCCCAGACCGATAACAGCAATTTTCTTGCCGCTGATTTCACAACCGGCAAACTGACCTTTTCCTTTTTCGACAAGCTTTGCAATTTCAGCACCCTTATCGGAAAGGCTCTGTGCCCAGATGCTTCCGCCGATGATATCACGGCAAGCAAGGAAAAGACCTGCGATGGTTAATTCTTTAACACCGTTGGCATTGGCACCGGGAGTGTTGAAAACAACAATACCCTGTTCGGAGCAACGGTCAATCGGAATGTTGTTGACACCGGCACCGGCACGGGCCACACCCTTTAAGGAAGCCGGAAGCTCCATTTCGTGCATATTGAAGCTACGGAGCATAATGCCGTCGGGATTTTCACATTCGGAAGAAACCGTGTAGGCATCGGTGAAAATATCTTTGCCGCATTGGGCAATTTTGTTGAGCTCTAAAATATTCATTGTTATTCTCCTTTTTTACGGATTAGGCATTTTCCTTTTCGAATTTTGCCATGAAGTCAACCAATGCTTCAACGCCTTCGATGGGCATTGCATTGTAGATGCTGGCGCGCATACCGCCGACGGAACGATGACCTTTCAGGTTGACAAAACCTGCAGCAGTGGATTCCTTGACGAATTTTGCATCCAGCTCGTCGTTACCGGTGATGAAGGGGACGTTCATCAAAGAACGGTCTTCGGGAACAACGGTGCCGCGGAACAGGGAAGAATTGTCCAGGAAATCATACAGCATATTGGCTTTCTTTAAGTTGATATCATAAATTGCATTGATACCGCCGATGCTCTCAAGCCATTCTAAAACCAGCTTGGCAACATAGATGCAGTAGCAGGGCGGGGTGTTGAACATGGAACCGTTATCGGCATGCGTCTTGTAATCAAACATGGTGGGGGTGATGTCGATGGCATTGCCAATCAAATCTTCACGAACGATGGCGATGGTAAGACCTGCAGGAGCCATGTTCTTCTGTGCACCGGCATACAGCACACCGAACTTGGTGACATCCAGGGGCTGGGACAGAATCATGGAAGAAATGTCGCCAACCAACGGAACATTACCGGTTTCGGGAATGTTGACATAACGAGTACCGTAGATGGTGTTGTTCATGCAGATATGCACATAATCTGCATCGGAATCGAACATATCGGCAGTCAGCTTGGGAATGTAGCTGAAGGTCTTATCTTCACTGGAAGCAACGATACGTGCATTACCGTAGCGAGCGGCTTCTTTTTGTGCTTTCTTTGCCCACTGACCGGTGACGACATAATCAGCTTTGCGCTTTTCGGAATAAAGATTCATCGGAATCATGGCAAATTGAGAGGAGGCGCCGCCCTGCAAAAAGAGAACTTTGTAATTATCGGGAATGTTCATGACGGAACGAAGCAGACGTTCTGCATCGTCGATGATTGCCTGATAATCCTTGGAACGGTGGCTCATTTCCATAACACTTTGACCGGAAGTGCCGTAACATACCATTTCGTCTCTTGCTTTTTCCAGCACTGCAAGGGGCAGCATGGAGGGACCGGCAGAAAAATTATAAACTCTGTTCATGATGAAAACCTCCTAAAAATAATTGTAAATATTATACATCAAACTGTTATTTTTGTCAATTCATAATTTTCAAAACTTTTCGTTCTGCATTTTTTCATCAGAATTTTATATAAAATGCTTTGAAGAAAAGGGGTTTTTGTGCTTTATTACAAAACTTCGCCGTACAGACAGAAGCTTTCGGCTTGTGTGATACGGATGGGAATCATATTGCCAATCCAAGAGGGGTCACCCTTAAAGTGCACAAGTCGGTTGCCTTCATCTCGTCCGGTGAGCATGCGGGGATCGTTTTTGCTTGCGCCTTCGCACAGAACCGTGAGGGTTTTTCCCGATAAAGCCCGGTTCTTTTCCAAGGAAATCTGATTTTGCAATTGAACCAATCGCTCAAATCTTTCATGCACAACATCTTCGGGAATCTGATTCTCCCATGTTGCCGCCGGCGTGCCTTCGCGGCGGCTGTAGATAAACGTGAAAGCACTGTCATAGCGCACTTCTTTCATCAGAGAAAGGGTGTCTTCAAAATCCTCTTCCGTTTCTCCGGGGAAACCGACCATGATGTCGGTGGATAAAACAACATCGGGCATCAGTTGTCTTGCATAGGCGATTTTTTCCAGATACTGTGCACGGGTATAATGCCGATTCATGGCTGATAAAACCGCATCGCTACCGGACTGGACAGGCAGATGAAGCTGCTTGCAAACGCGGTCACAGAAAGCCATGGCTTCGATCAAACGGGGGTGGATATCCTTGGGGTGAGAGGTCATAAAACGAATACGCTCAATGCCTTCAACGTCGTTTAAAAGATAAAGAAGTGATGCAAAATCCACGGGTTCTGCAAGCCCTTTTCCGTAGGAATTGACATTTTGCCCCAAGAGCATAATTTCTTTTTTTCCTTGAAGCGCAATGGCTTTGGCTTCGGCTAAAATTGCTTGCGGAGCGCGGCTTCTCTCTCTGCCGCGCACGTGCGGAACCACACAGTAGGAACAAAAATTATCACAGCCGAACATCACGGGAAGCCATGCCTTGGGCCCTTCGCCGCGGCATACCGGAAGCCCTTCGGGGACTTCTTTTCGCTGTTCGATATCGATAACGGTTTTGCCGCTTTGCATTGCTTCTTGAATGAGTTCGGGGAAACGGGCAAGCGAGCAAGTGCCGAACACAAGGCGGACATGGCGATATTTCTTTTTTATCAGCTCGGCAATGTGGGGCTGTGTTGCGGTACAGCCGCAAATGCCAATGAGCATATCAGGCTTTTCTTCTGCTTTTTTCTTGAGAGAGCCCAACAGCCCCAAGACTTTTTTTTCTGCATTTTCCCGAACGGCACAGGTGTTGAAAATGATAATATCCGCAAGCTCGGTTTTGTCTGTTAAAGATGCACCCATGTAAGTGAGCATCCCCATCAGCTTCTCCGAATCGCTTTCGTTGAGCTGACACCCCATGGTGACAACTTTGGCTTTTTTATTCAGCAGTATTTTTTGATTTTCCACGACGGGGTCTCCTTTCAAATGTTCGCCATTTTTTTTCGGGGATTACGGTTTTTAAATAACCAATCAGATTGTCTTTATTGGGCATGGTGCGATAGGGAAGAATAAAGGCACCGATGCGCATTTTAACGACCAACACGTTGTTCATCAGAATCATTCTTTTAATTTCATCGTATCCGTGAATTTCTTCATCCTTGCCGGATTTGGCGGAAAAAGCTTCGGTGCCGAATCGATAAGTGATGGTGATGCGATCCATGGCGGAAATGCGATAAGAAAGGGCGGCTCCGTTTTTGGCAACCATAATGGCGATGATGATAAAGCCCAAAAGAAACCAAACCTGCTTTCCGTAGTCTGTGCCCGAACATATATTGATGCCAATCCACAAAATCAGGAGAATACTGAGAAAAGATAAATAGGCTTCTGCCGGGCGGATGAAATACTGTTTGGCATATTCTTTATAATCATCTTCTTCTGTTTTGACGGAAAAGACAAAATCGGAAGCTTCTTTTTGCTGCTTGGCTTTTTGCTTTCGCTTGACTTTTTTCATAATAAATTCCCTGCCTTTTTGAAAAGTGATTCTATTTTATCGAATAAACGGATAAAAGTCAAGGAAAAAAACATTGACAATCATTAAATATTCCTGTAATATTGATATAAATATTTTAGAAAGTGAAGTGTCATTATGAAAAAATGCATACGATTTATTCTGTTTTGCCTTTTGGTTTTTTTTCCTTGCTTGGCAGGAATGGCAGAAGTCGATCATACGGAAATGTTTTATGTGAATCGTGTCGTAAATTCGAACTATGATGAAGCATTGGGTATGGTCTACACGCTTTCTGCCTATTCCGAAGAAGCACCCGACGGCATCGAATTGACGGCATTGACAGCAGTTGTCACTGACGAAGTATATGAAGACGGTATACTTTCACACAAGCCGCTGGATTCAATCTACTATGTGTCTTCCGGTGACATATTCGTGCCTTTTGTTTCGGATGGATTCGTGACGGAGATTACCCGATTGATTTCTGCCAACAACATTCGCTACGGACAACCCGGATTTTATTATCGGGATGAAGAAGGAACGGAAATTATTTTCGGCTATTTATCTGCGGCAGAATTTTCAGAAAAAGACATAATATACAACATCGCCGCAATGCCCGGAAGCGATGATGCTCCTTTGTGCACGGTGAATGAAAGCGAATTTTCCACCAATGTTTTTATGATAGATATTGTAGACTATGAAGCGAAAATTTCGGTATGTGAAAATTTGGCGGCGGCATGCGTTATGCCCGGCAATGCATGGGTTGAAGGCAACGTGACCCGGGAAGACGGCTATGCCTATTATTTGTATGCCAAACGTGTGAACGGAATCGTGACGGGTGCGGCTGTGTATAAAGTGGACTGCGCGGCTTTCATTTCGGATGTCGCACGTGTGGGGAATATTCAAAATATGGGATATTGCGGCACGGATGTGAGATGGACACTTTCATATGACGGCGTTCTTCAAATCGAAGGAACGGGCGCTATGGATGCTGATTTATGCCAATGGGACAGATTAAAGGATCAATTCCTTTCGATTGATATCGGCGATGGCGTGACGGAGATTGCAAGTGAGAGCTTTTCCTGTTCTGCCGTACAGAATATTTCCGTGGGGAAAAACGTCAAAACAATCGGCAATCGGGCTTTTTGGGATTGCAGACAATTGAAAGAGCTTGCGCTTCCGGCATCGGTTTCGGCGTTGGGAGAAGAGGTTTTTCGCGGCACTCGGAGCTTAAAAACACTGACGGTTGCAAGTGGAAATACGGCGTTTACGACAGAAAATAATATTTTATATAATAAAGAAAAATCGGCTTTATATTATGTTTCATCGGGCTTTTTGGAAAACACTTTGACCATTCCGTCCACGGTGGTTGAATTGAAAATCGGGGCATTGGCAGATGCGGTTTCCGTTTCTTCTTTTTCATCTTTGAGCGGAAGCTTTTATTCCGAAGACGGTGTTTTATATGCGGCAGACAGAAAAACACTGATTCGTTATCCTGCTGCAAAAACAAATGCGAGCTACACGATTTTGCCTTCGGCAAAAAACATTGCCCCTTATGCATTTTATCGGCTTTCGGGCTTGAAGGGGCTTGCATTGGCATCATCGACTGTGAATATAGGGGATTTTGCTTTTTCGGACAGCCCGACACTGCGCGGCATTTCGCTTCCTTCGCATGTGACTTTTGAAAAATCGGCTTTTTTAGGTTGCGGCGTTTTTTTGGTGGATTATGAAGGGACAGCCGCAGAATGGAAAAACATACAGAAAAAAGATGCTTCCGGTATTTTGGGAGATTGCCGTGTGCGTTATGGGGAGGACTTGGCACTGCCTGTATTCTACGTCGGGGTGATTTCTCATACACGGGCAAACAGTATCGGTGCGTCCCCTTATATTGTGCTGACGGATAACGGGAGCACAAAAAAATTAAATTGCAAGGATGACAATTTCATGAATCTCGGAAGACTTTGTCTTGCTGTTTGTGAAACAGACGGCACGGCATCCGAATTATTCTTTCCGACAGTGAAAAGCGAAACCTTCAAAACACAAGCAAAAGGAATAACTGTAAGCGAGCAAGCGGATGGGTATGTGTTGACTTCTTCCTACATGCCATCTAAGGATATCGGCTTTACTTTTGGCGAGCAAACGGTGTTTGTGCCGAAAACTGCAAAGGTTTTCCTAAACGGTGAAGAAATTGCCAACGAAAGCTTGACAGCTTCTTTGCAAACAGCAACAGATGCTTTCGGCTATGTGACGGTTTATGCATCCAGAAATGATGTGTACAGTATTCAGATTGTAAGTCCGTCCTATACCGGCATCATAGAAACCGTGAGCTTTTTGGATACAAAATATGTTATTTCATCCTATACGGAAGATGCCCGAAGTGAATGGGTTTGGGATACGGCAGAAAAAAACGTGATATTTGTGTATAACGAAAAAGTTGTCGGTGATGCTTTTATGGAATCGAATATGTCTTTTGCGGTTGTTGAGAATCAAAGCACCGTGTGGGTATATTTGTCCGATGAAACCTATACGGGCGCTTCCACATCCCAATTTGACGGGCTGGCTTTTATGTTTAACGAAGAGGGCTATGTGACATATTATTATGATTGTAATATAGCAACCTATGAAACGGCAAACTTTTATGTCAATCCTTTCGGCGTCATTATTTATCAGGGGGAAATGCCTGAAGAAATCTTCATGGGATATCTGTGGGATATAGAAGACGGCATTTTTACCATTCTTTCAAAGAACGGCACGTGGGAATATATTGCATTTTCAGAAAACATGACGGTATACCATAAAAACAATGCGGTAACCTACACTTCAAGAGAAGCCATGCTGGCAGGGCTGTTTGAGCAAACAGGCGGTTTTATGTCCTATACGGAAGAAAATGGATTTTCCGGACGAGATGTGATTCTGTACACCATTGGGGAAGGGGAAATTGACAGCTTTACCATTGCGGCAAGTGGTGTGGACCATGATGATTATATGCTAAGAAAAGAAGTGGATGGCATTTGGGACAGCGCAAGCGGCAAAATTGCTTCTACATATGTATCGGCATCTACGGTTATTTTTGGCATGGTCGGTGACGGAAATGACAGAACGGATTATGTCGTTCTTCCGCAGTCAAAGCTATATGACGGCGAAACATACCGTGGCACCGTTTATTTCTACGGAAACACAGAAAGTGAAATAACTTCTTGTGTTGTATTGTATATGGACGGCAACACGCCTGTATATTCTTTTGAAAGCAACGCCGTGAACCTCATTTGGACGGGAAAAGACGATCTTCCGACGCGCGTTTTTCAGGCGGAATATGATGCTGATGGGCGCATGACTTGCGTGGTTTCCAATCAGAAAATCATCATCCAGGGTAGTAATGAAATCCCCGCCTATGCACTTTCTGCACAGGCAGACAGTGCAAAACTGTTTTTCTGGGATGAAAAACAGATTCCTGTTATGCATGCGATTGATATTCCCGAAAATTAAGGAGGAGACAAAATGAAAATTGTTTTACCCGATGCATCGACGGTGACAAACGGTGACTTGGCATTGGATGTTTTTGAGAAATACGGGGAAACCGTCATCTATCCCTTAACGGAGCAAAGCTTGCTTTCGGAGCGGATTTGTGATGCAGAAGCCGTGTTCTGCAATAAAAGCATCATGAGTCGAGAAATTATCATGCAGGCGAAAAACCTTCGCTATATCGGGTTGTTTGCCACCGGCTATAATAATGTGGATTTAGAAGCCGCAACAGAACGGGGCATTGTTGTTTCCAACGCCGGGGCGTATTCTACCGATGCGGTAGCCCAACACGTTTTTGCACTGATTCTCAATCAAGCATCGAAAATTTCTGCCTATGATTCCTTTGTGAAAAGCGGCGGTTGGCAGACAAGCGCTGTCTTTTCTCCGATTGTGTTTCCCATGACGGAGCTTGCAGGGAAAACGATTGGTATTGTTGGGTTCGGAAGCATTGGCAGGCGTGTTTCTGAAATTGCCAAGGCGTTTTCCATGCGTGTTCTGGCGTATTCCCGTTCACCGAAAACGGCAGAAGGTGTGACGTTTTTATCTTTATCCGAAGTTTTGGCAAACAGTGATTTCGTAACGATGCATTTGCCGCTGACAAAAGAAACGGAAAAAATGTGCAATCGGGAGTTTTTCTCTTTCATGAAAAAAGGCGCGTATTTTATCAACACCTCCCGTGGCGGTGTGGTGGAGGCTACCGCTCTCAAAGAGGCACTGGTGAGCGAAAAGCTTTCCGGCGCCGCCATTGACGTATTGGAGAAAGAGCCGATGCCGATGGATTCTCTTTACATGTCCATGCCGAATGTGACGGTTACTCCCCATGTGGCATGGGCACCATTGGAAACACGGCAAAGGCTTCTTCAAATTGTTGAAGAAAATTTTTTAGGATTTTTAGAGGGAAAACCCAAAAATCAAGTCAATAGATAAGTGAACGACCAAAAATGAGGAGGTTTCACTTATGAAAAAGTATGTTTGGATTGTGTTTTTGCTGGTGATGAGCATTGCTTTGGTTGGGGTATGTGCCGGATTTCGAGATGAGAAAACGGTAAGCGATGCCAATACAGAACAAGCGGCAATGGAACTGTTGTCGGAAAAAGGGCTGATCCAAGGCTATCCCGACGGAGAACTGCATCCGGAAGATGCATTGACACGTGCACAAGCAGTTGTTTTGATTTTGCGTGCCGGCGGATTTGAGGATGATCGATGGTTCAGAGAAGATGTTGCATTGTTTTTAGATGTTCCACGGTCGCATTGGGCAAGCGGCTATATTTATTACGGTGTACATACACAGGTTTTAAACGGCATGGCGGACGGAATCTTTGCGCCGGACGAAGAGGTCACGTGTGCGCAAATGGTTAAAATGCTGATTTGCCTTTTGGAGATAGAAGACGAAGGATTTGTTTATCCGCAGGATTATATGATAAAAGGGCAGATGTTGGGGCTTCTTGAGGGAATGACATGCAAGCAAGAAGAGAAAATCAATCGCGGACAGGCGGCACTTTTGCTGTCCCGTGCGATGGCAATTGAATGCAAAGACGGAAAGACTTTGTTTGATCGCTATGCGGCATCCAAGGGGATTATCGAAGAGGATGAAAAAAAGGAAAACGGATTCTTTTCCGAGAAAGCCGCGCCCGAGGCAATGATGGATATTGCCGCAGGGGGAAGCGGCTCATCCGCTTATGCCGAATATGATATGGGGGTTTGCGAGTCTGCCGTGATGACAGAAGATGTGATGGTGGAAGCCCCCGTGGCCATGGAGCCGATGCCCGAAATTTATATCGACGATACACAGCAAATCATTTCGGCAGGCACATTGACGGCAGGAGAAATCGATGATCTTCGCCATTTTTCGGAATGGCAGACGCTAATGACTGATTCTTATATTTATGAACGGGTTAAAAAATGGGGGATTGACACCAATCCCTATGCAATTTATGTTTCCGATGAAGGCAATCCGGTTCTCGGTGCAAAAGTTATGCTGTCTTATGATATTGTCGCTCCCGGCGGTGGCGATTCGCAGGCAATCGCCTATCAGGCTGTAACCGACAGAAACGGATATGCTTATGTGTTTACCGACGGTGCTATAGAGCAGCAGATGCAGACGTTTCAATTGACGGTTGAAACAGAGGTAGACTGTGTTGTGTGTGAAAACGTCATTCTTTCCGAAGACGAGCCTTTTTCGGTTGAAGTAGAAAGCTCTGCGCCGGAAGATATTCTGGACTTGATGTTCGTCATTGACACCACCGGTTCTATGGGCGATGAACTGCGCTATATTCAGGTGGAACTAAAAGATGTCATCGAGCGCATTGATACCGATGTGCGTATCAGCTGTAATTATTATCGGGATGAAGGGGACGCATATGTTGTCCGTGATTTTCCGTTCACCACCAATGTGGACACGGTCGTACAGCAACTCTCGGCACAAAGAGCCGTCGGCGGCGGAGATTATGAAGAAGCGGTAGATGCGGCACTTGAAAATGCCATCGACGCGCATGATTGGAGCCCGAGCGCCAAAGAACGTCTTTTGTTCCTGGTGCTGGATGCACCGCCCCATCCGCAGGCGCAGCCGAATATCCTCGATGCTGTGCGCGATGCGGCGGAGAAAGGAATTCGTATCATT
>JAFPCL010000232.1 GCA_017390225.1 Clostridia bacterium | reverse complement strand
GATTTAGAAGATATTTATGAAATTTCCGAAGTGGTGCTTTCTTGGGAATATTCGCTTTCTTATGCCTACACCATCGAGGTTTCCTCCAATGGTACGGCATTTCAAGTGGTGTATTCGCAGAACAACACCTCTATGGAAGCCGGCACACAGAGAATCACGCTTTCCTCTAAACCCAAGGGACGATTTGTTCGCGTGCGCTCCACACAGAACAGAACCCAATGGGGCATCTCTTTATATGAATTGGAGGTTCATGGCACAAAGGCGCAAAACCAAAGCGCAAGTGCCGATGCTTTCGTGAAAAAAATCGAGAAACTGCCCGAAGCCGGCGAGCGCCTGACCGTAACACTGGACGGCGTGTGGCAGGCAGCTAAAACCGGTTATGCACGCAATAATTCTCTGCACACCGTGTTTGAATCCACAATCCCTGTGCCCGGCACTTGGGAGCAAGCAGAATATGGGCTCGGCAGTTACAATGGTGCGGCACTTTGGGTGCGCTCCTATGTGTATCTTCCCGAAAAGCCCACAGGCCGCGTGGTGCTTCGTGTTGCCAGAGCCCAGTACGGCAGAACCATTTATGTCAACGGCAAAAACTTTGGCAGATATGATTATAACTTCACCAATTCCTACACGGATATTACCGATGCCCTGCAGGCAGGGGAAAATGAAATCGTCATTCACTTGGGTAACCGTGACAGCACAAAGGGCGAAGGTGACTATGTGGGGCATACCGGCTGGGATCCGGAGCGTCACACCTACTGGCCCGGCATCACAGACACCGTACAGCTTTTATTCCACAACACGCCTTCTGTGCGTGCCATGCAGGTAGCACCGAATATTTACGATGCAACCGTAACAGCGAAAATTTCTCTGAAAAACTTGACCGATGCAGAGGTCACATCGCCCGTAACCGTCACCATCTCGGAGATGGGACGTTTCATACAAGGCAAGCCCACCCAAAAAGAAAAGGTTGTCTTTAAAGAAGAAATCGGCACATTTACCGTTGCCGCCGGCGGAGATTTGGATATGACGGACACCTTCCAAATTGCAGATTTCCGAGAAGAGAAAATGTGGTCGACAGATAGCCCCTATCTGTATAAAATCGAAATCAAAACCGACGGGGATACCTATGCTATCCGCTTTGGTATGCGGGATTTTCACTTTGATCCCGAAACCAAGCTTCCGATGCTCAACGGCAAGGTGCATTATCTGCGCGGCACGAATATTGCCATCAACCGCTTTATCACCGAAGATCCCGGCAAGGGAAGCTATCTTTGGAAAAGAGAATGGGTAACGGAATTTTATGAAGAACTCAAGGAAACCAATTGGGACTGCTTCCGCCTGCATCTGGGCACTGCACCGGACATCTGGTACGAGCTTGCCGACGAAATGGGCTTTTTGATTCAGGAAGAATATGCATGGTGGGGTTGTTCCGATGAAGGCTGCACCACCGAGACGATAGCACCGGAATTGCGCAGATGGATTGAAGAGCGCGGCTACCATCCTTGTCTTGCCATTTTCGACACCCAAAATGAATGCTACTACGATCAACAGACTACGAATTATATGCTTGCCGTGCGCGATTATGATATTCAGGATCG
>JAFPCL010000231.1 GCA_017390225.1 Clostridia bacterium | reverse complement strand
TTCCGTCTTCCTTTGCAAACGGATCGGGCAGCTTCCCTAAAAATTTCACTTCACGCATGCTTTGTATCTCCTTTTTTCTTAGCAAAAAACGCAAAACTCTCCAATGTAAATGATATTAAATTTATTATACAACACTTTCTCATAAATTGCAATCATTATCCCCTATTTTTCCCATGAAAAAGCCTCCCCGAGGTTTTTCTCGGGAAGGCTTTTTGTATTCTTAATAAGTGAAGTTTCCTTCAAAGACCAGCTTGGTATCGCCAATCAGATGCACATGGCCGTCGTTTTCGTATTTGACGATGAGGTCGCCGCCACGGGCTTTGATGGTGATTTCTTCGCCTTTGGCAACAAGTCCGCTTTCGGCGGCGGCAACAACAGCGGCGCAGGCGCCGGTTCCGCAAGCGAAGGTTTCGCCGTTGCCGCGTTCCCACACGCGCATTTTGAGGGTGTGGTTGTTGACCACGCGGACAAATTCCACGTTGATTCTCTCGGGGAACAAGGGATCGGTTTCAATGGCTCTGCCTTCGGTTTCCACATCCACGGCATCGACCTTATCGCAGAAAATCACGCAATGGGGATTGCCGATAGACACGCAGTGAATAGTGCGCTCACTGCCGCCGACCGTTGCCGTGATGCCGAGAGCATTTTCACCTTCGTACTGCATCGGAATCTTTTCGGGAGCAAATTCGGCTACGCCCATATCGACTTCCACGGAGGAAACCTGACCGCCGGAGGGATACAGCTTCAAGGTGCGGATGCCGCTGGCGGTTTCGATGGTGATGCGCTCTTTGCGGATAATGCCCTTATCGTAGAGATACTTACCAACGCAGCGGATGCCGTTGCCTGCCATCTTGCCTTCGGAGCCGTCACGGTTGAAGATGCGCATTTTGGCATCTGCCGTGCGAGAGGGCTCGATCAAGACAACGCCGAGACCACCGATGCCGTACTGACGGTCACAGCACATGATGGCAAGGGATTCGGGGCAAGTGATTTTTCCATCAAAGTTTTCAAAGAAAATATAGTCATCGCCGGAGCCTTGCATTTTGGCGAAGGAATATTTTTCACGCATAAAGCGCAGGTGGTTGATATCCACAAGCTCCGTGTTGCTCTGACGGAAGCTCGATGCAATAATATCTGCCAAAGCATTTGCCGTATCAAGCGAAGTCAGCACAGGCACGGAGAGCTGAATGGCTCTGCGGTTGAGGCGAATAAAGTCTTTGATGCCGACTTCGGAGGTTGCGCCGGTGTACACAATAAAGCTAAATGCGCCGGCTTCCAAAAGATCCATCATCTGGGTGCTTTCAAAGGACTTGTCCACACTTGTGACTTCGATGCCCAAGGAACGAATGACATCTGCCGTGCCGCGGGTGGCATACAGCGGAATGCCCTGATCGTCGAGCTTTTTGGCAAGATTTACGATTTCGTATTTATCCTGTTCGCTGACGGTGAAGAGAACGCCCGAGGAGATGTTTTCTACTTTGAAGCCTGCGGACAGAAGACCCTTGAAGAGAGCTTCTTCCATAGTTTTACCCAAGCCCAAAACTTCGCCGGTGGACTTCATTTCCGGGCCCAGGGCGGTGTTTACATGGGACAGCTTTTCAAAGGAGAACACAGGAACTTTAACGGCAACATAGGGCGGCTCTTTGTAAAGCCCTGTGCCGTAGCCCAAGGACTGCAAGGATTCGCCAACCATGATGCGAGCGGCAAGCTCAACCATGGGCACACCCGTGACCTTGCTGATATACGGAATGGTACGGGAAGCTCTGGGGTTCACTTCAATGACATACAGATGATTTCTGTAGATTAAATACTGGATATTGACAAGACCGCGTGTGCCCAGAGAAAGTGCCAGCTTTTCGGAGCAGTCGATAATCTTTTCCTTCATGCGGTCGGTCAGATTATAGGGCGGATAGACGGCAATGGAGTCGCCGGAGTGAACACCGGCACGTTCGATATGCTCCATGATACCGGGAATCAAAACATCCGTACCGTCGGAGATAACGTCAACTTCCAGTTCCGTACCCATCAAATATTGGTCAATCAGCACGGGATTTTCGATGCCCTGTGCCAGAATTCTTTCCATATACTGCACCGTGTCTTCTTCTCTGTGGGCAATGGTCATGTTCTGACCGCCGATAACATAAGAAGGACGAAGGAGCACGGGATAGCCAAGCTCTGCGGCGGCAGAAATGGCTTCTTCCATGGTCTTGACTGCCAAACCTCTCGGGCGGCGAATGGAGAATTTCTCTAAAAGTGCATCGAAGCGTTCACGGTCTTCTGCAATGTCGATACTTTCTGCGGATGTTCCCAAAATCGGAATACCCTTTTTGTCGAGGAACTGGGTCAGCTTGATAGCGGTCTGTCCACCAAAGGCGACAACCACGCCCACAGGCTTTTCGACTTCCAGTACGTTTTCCACGTCTTCTTCCGTGAGGGGTTCAAAGTACAGGCGGTCTGCCGTGTCGAAGTCGGTGGAAACGGTTTCGGGGTTGTTGTTGATGATGCTGACTTCATAGCCAAGTTCTTTCAGTGTCCACACACAATGAACGGAAGCATAGTCGAATTCAATACCTTGACCGATACGAATCGGGCCGGAGCCTAAAACCACAATGTGCTTCTTTTCGTCGGTGACAACATTTCGTGCTTCGCAAGCATCGTCCATGGTGGCGTAGAAATAAGGCGTTTCTGCCGCAAACTCACCGCCACAGGTGTCAACCATCTTATAGACGGCACGTTTCTTCATGGGAAGAGCGTGTCCCGAGAAGCGAGAAAGTGCCTTGTCGGTGAAGCCGAGACGCTTACCTTCCAGATATTCTTCTTCGGACAATTCTTTGTCCGTGATGGATTTTTCATAGTTCAAGAGATTTTCGATTTTATCGATGAACCAAGGCGTGATACGGGTGATTTCAAAGATTTCTTCTTTGGAAACACCACGGCGCAGAGCTTCAAAGATGGCAAACAGACGAAGGTCATCGCATGCCGCCATACGAGCCTTGATATCAGCTTCTGCTTCCATGGCAGGATGATGCAGGGTGTCTAAAGAAATTTCTGCACCGCGCACAGCCTTTAAAAGTGCCGCTTCAAAGCCCGAGCCGATGGACATCACTTCACCGGTGGCGTTCATGGTGGTGCCGAGCTTGCGGCTGGTGCCGGCAAACTTATCAAAAGGCCACTTGGGGAACTTGAC
>JAFPCL010000230.1 GCA_017390225.1 Clostridia bacterium | reverse complement strand
TGCGGTTTCTTCCCAGAGGACGCTGTGCCGCCCCGGGTATATGGCGATGTCGGCACTTTTTATGGTGGAATAATATTCTTTTTGGCTTTGCCAGCCTAAAAACAAAATACGATCACAAATCTCTTCTTTTACGGCTTTTTTTGCCTCTTTGTCTAAAGAGCCAAACAGCACAAGCCCCACTTCGGGAAGCTTTCTTACCGCACGGATTAAATTTGCTGTTTGCCGTTTGGCGCTGTCGATTTTGCCGCCGGACACAATCGTTATGCGGACATTCTCGGAAAAGAAGCTTTTCTTCTGCGCTTTTTCAACATATTCCGAATCTGCGCCCATGAGAAGAAGACTTGTTTTTTCCTTCGGCACATCGTATAGCTCCCGTACAAAATCCACCCTTGCCGGAAGCACGCCGTAGATGGTTTTGACATACGGCAAAAGTGCTTGTGTGGTTTTCTTCCATCTGCGCTTATGGAACAGATGCTTTGAAATCGGATTTCGAGCGCTGTTGGAATAATCGCAATGGTTATCGGCAACGGCAGGTGTGCCCGATTCTTTTAAATACCTTGCAACCGCTTTTGCTTCTTTAAACTGCGTGCCGTGGACAAACACAAAGTCCGGCTTTTCTGCACACAAGCTTTCATAGATGCCGCCCTGCATGCGATAAATCACCGCACCATGCTCCTGCCCTGTTTGTTTTTCTTTGTTATACGGCTTAGTAAAAACCGAAACCTTGTGGTGCTTGGCGTGGTATTTCACGAGCATATTTTCTTGATAGCCCATCCCCGTGCGATACGGAGCCGCTAAGCAAATATGCACGATGTTCATGACCCTAACGCCTCCGAAAGCGCCTTTGCCAGCTGATCCGGGCAGGACGTGGGCTTAAAGCCGCAACGAATGCCCGACAGGAGTTCAATTAGTTCGCTTGCATCTCGCCCTTCCGCAAGACGCGCCAAGCCTTGGGTGTTGCCACTGCAACCGCCTAAAAATTCCACGTTGCGGACAACACCGTCTTCTATGTCAAATGTGATTTTTTGAGAACAAGTGCCTTTGGTTTTGTATGTGTATTTCATCATAATCCCTTTCTTATTAAAAAGGGCTGTCGTCCACAAGTTTTATGAGGACGCAGCCCTTTTGATTTTATCTTTCTCCTGCCGGTTTTTCCACACCTTCGATTTTCATGGAATACAGCTTGGAGCTTGCCAGATGGCTGAAGGTTTTGAATGCAACCTTGGATTTCAGATTATTGGTTGCGGTGCAAACCAAAGCATCCGTTACATCATAAATCTTCAAATTGTCGCCATCGATAACAACACGGCACACAATTTCGCCATCCAAATAGTATGTGATTTCATTCAGCGTATCAACGACTTGAATAACGCTCTTTTCGGTGATACCCTTTTTAATCGGCACTTCGCAAGTATACCCGGTCCATGCGCCTCCTTCGATGACATGGTCGCCGGCAAAAACAAATGCTTTATCCATATCATTAAAAGCGACCCAGAAGGTGCCGTTGTCCGTGGGAATGCCTTCATAGTTGGAAGCACGGGCACCGATAAACAATGCAGAATATCCTGCCGGAACTTCTTTCACGGAGTCTGCTTCAATCGTGCATTTAAACTCGGTGAAGCGAAGGAAATTCCAGTTCTTGCGCGGATAGAAAGAAGACCAACCGTTGGGAACAGCATTCATATGCAAAATACCGGGTTCCAGCTTTGCCTGATCGCCCTGCTGCTGTGTGCCGGGGCTTACCAATTCTTTTCCTTTAAAGGTTTCTTCGTACATCACAGTGTAGACCTTATTGGCATCCACAGGAAGACCTGCCGCTTCTTCTTCCGGCTCTTCTTCCTTGGGAGGTGCAACATAAGTGCCATTGAGCTTGGCAACGGTGATTTTAATTTCTTCGGTCATATCCGGGAACGGGAAGCTTCCGATCATAACAATCTTGTTGGCTTCATCCCAGTACACATATTTGCCGACAGCTTCCACAACGGAGCGAAGCGGAAGCATCGTTCTTCCGTTTATAATGCTAGCGGGAACATCCAGTGCCACGGTCTTGCCGTTGACATACATAACCGATTCACCGATTTTCATGGTCACATCCGCTGTTGCGGTGGTGATTTCTACCGTTCTTGAAGCATCGTCCCAAACAACGGCACCGCCGGCGGCATATTCTGCTACAAAACGAACAGGCAGAAGCGTTCTTCCCTCTTGAATCACGGGAGCAACATCCAGTGCCATTTCCGTGCCGTACACCAAAGCCTTGGTGCTGTCGATTTGAAGGACAACGGATTCATCGGAAATATCGACAAAATATGCGGCATGCGCGCAGATGCCGAGCATCAAAGTCAGACATGCAATCAGGATCCATAAACGTTTCATAATGAAAACTCCTCCTTGATTTCGTGAATTTTTCTAAAATTCACATTACTCTTTTTAAAATTATAGCACATTCATATAAAATAAGCAAGATTTTTTTTAAATTTATTTAAAATTTCCTTTGAAAGCCATTCCAAGCCTTGACATATCTTTCTTTTTGGTGGTATATTATATATATTATCGTAAACAAGGAGCTTTCCATGAACAAAAAGAAACTTCTCAAAATTCTGTTTCAAAAGCCGGATGTGATTTTATTTATCGTCACCTTGGCTTTGTGTGCCTGTGGTTTAACATTGATTCAAAGTGCCTCGCAAACGCCGATGCGTGACGGCATCGTCCAAGGGGTTGCCATGGTGATGGGGCTGATTGTCACGACCGTGCTCACCTGGATTGATTATGACTATTTCCGTGCGCTTTGGCCATTTGCGGCAGGTGCTTCTGCCTTTTTCCTCGTGCTGGTTCTTCTCATCGGCATCGGCGGCGAAGAGGTCGGCACCACCGGCTGGATTTCTTTGGGGCCTGTGTCTCTGCAGCCCTCAGAGCTTGCAAAAATTGGCTTTATCATCACCTTTTCCTGCCACTTAAACCACGTGCGCGCTCGTGTCAGTGAGTTCAAGCATTTTATGCTTTTGATGCTCCACTTCGGCGCTTATGCAGGGCTTGTGCTTCTGCAACCGGACTTCGGCACAGCCATGGTCTTTGCGGTCATTGCACTGGGCATGCTCTTTATTGCAGGGCTTGACTGGCGGTACTTTCTTGCCATGGGAATTCTCCTTCCCATCACTGCCGTAGGTGGGTATTTCTTCCTTTTGAAAGATTATCAGAAGAAAAGAATTTTCACCTTTTTAAATCCCGAATCCGATCCCACGGGCTCGGGGTATCACGTTCTGCAAAGCAAAATTGCCATCGGCTCCGGTCAGCTCACCGGCAACGGCTATAAAAACGGACCAATCACCCAAAACGGGCTTCTTCCTGCGGCAAAAACCGACTTTGTGTTTGGTGCGCTCGGCGAAGAATTCGGCTTTTTTGCCTGCATTCTTCTTTTATTCCTCTTGTTCTTTATGATTTGGCGTGTCTTCCATGCCGCCATGAATGCCAAAGATAGCTTTGGTGAGCTTTTGTGTGTCGGCGTTGGCGCCATGCTCTCCTTCCACGTCATCGAAAATGTCGGCATGTGCATCGGGCTTCTGCCCGTCACCGGTATTCCTCTTCCCTTGATTAGTCACGGTGGCTCCAATGTTTTGGCAACCATGATGGCACTCGGCATTGTCCAAAGTGTTGTCGTGCATAGGCGTGTTGTTCATTTCCAATAAAATCCGCATATGATGAACGGATGCTTCTAAAGTTAGAATCATGACCTAACTTTAGAAGCATCCGTTTTTCATAAAAAGCAGGTGTATTCGTATATAAACATAAAAATAGCATAGTAGCTATAAAAACTACTACACTATAAAAAAATCTAACTTTTTTGAAAATATCCTTTATTTCTTTCTGTCCAAAAGCTTCTCTATCTCTGCCACCAAAAACGGAAGTAATGCCATGGCGGCAACATAGCCCCACTGTATCGCCGAAAGCGGCACGACATGGAATAAACGATTCATAATCGGGAGAAGCACAACGCATATTTGAAGCAGTACGCATACGAAAAATGCCAACAGCAAATACGGATTCCATCCGGCTTTATAAAGCGGCTTTTCGCTTCTGACCGTGAAGGCATGCACAAGCTGTGATAGGCTGAGCACCAAAAAGGTCATTGTGCTTGCCGCTTCATAACCGTAAGCCATAAACGCACTGTAATAGGTCACCAGTGCCACTGCGCCGATCAAAAGTCCCTCGGTGATAATCCGTGCACCGACGCCATGGGAAAACATACTTTCTTCCCTTCGAATGGGCGGATACGACAGCACGTTTTCTTCCACCGGCTCCAGCCCCAAAGCAATGGCAGGCAAAGAATCTGTCACCAGATTCACCCACAGAAGCTGTACTGCCACCAAAGGTGTCGGCCAGTGAAACAGAAGTGCCACAAAAATAGTAAGCAGCTCCCCGATATTGGAAGAGAGAAGGAAGCGAACTGCCTTTTGAATATTGGCATACACCCCTCTGCCCTGCCGCACCGCTTCCACAATGGTGGTAAAGTTATCATCGGTAAGAATCATGTCTGCCGCTTCTCTGGCTACTTCCGTGCCGCCTTTGCCCATGGCAACGCCGATATCCGCCGCGCGCAGTGCCGGTGCATCATTCACGCCGTCCCCAGTCATGGCAACCACCGCCCCGGTGGCACGATAAGCTTCAATCAACTTCATCTTATGCTCCGGCGTGACACGTGCAAATACGTTAACCGTTTTGATTTTTTCTGCCAGAGAAACACTATCTGCCTTTTCAATCTCCGCACCGCTCATCACAACAGGAGTAATTCCCGCATCCCGTGTAATTGCCGATGCCGTTGCCGGGTGATCCCCCGTAATCATCACCGTTCGGATGCCTGCGTTCTTACATGCAGCTATTGCTTCTTTCACGCCCTCACGCAAAGGATCGCGCATGGCAATCAATCCGCAAAAAACAAGCTCGGTTTCCATATCATTTATTGTTTTTTCTTTTTTATCCGCAACAGCCAGCACCCGAAGTCCCTCTTTTGCCATGGTATCTGCCTGTTGCAAAATACGGTCTTTGGCATTTTTCGTCATCGGAACTGTCGTTTCTTTCGTGCAAAGCTGTGTACAAAGAGGAAGCACAAATTCCGGTGCGCCTTTAACAATGATATGGTACAAGCCTTCTGTGCGCACGGCAACACTCATGCGTTTTCGCACCGAATCAAAGGGAATTTCCTTGATAAAAGCAGGGCGGCGAAACGATGCCTCCAGCGCGCGCATCAAAGCTTGCTCCGTAGGGTCGCCGCTGTCTTTTTCCGCATGACTGCATATGGCGGCTTTGGTGAGAAGCCTTTGTCTGTTTTCCCCTTCGGTTTTCACTACCCGCATGGCATTTTCCGTCAGTGTTCCTGTCTTATCCGAGCAAATCACCGACACACTGCCCAGAGTTTCCACTGCCGGTAGCTTACGTACAATTGCGCGCCGTTTTGCCATTTTTGTCACGCCCATGGCAAGTACCACCGTCACCGTCGCCGGAAGCCCCTCGGGAATAGCCGCTACAGCTAAGCTTACAGAAGTCATAAAGATTGTCAGAACATCCATTTTAGCCAAGAGCCCCAAAAGAAACACCAAAGCGCAAATCACAAGTGCTCCCATTCCCAACACTTTACCCGTGCGATCCAGACGTTTCTGCAAAGGGGTCATGCTTTCTTTGTGAGTATTTAAAAGCATAGCAATTTGCCCGATTTTTGTTTTCATTCCGATATGTGTAACCGTGAGAACGCCTGAGCCGTTGACTGCTACCGTTCCTGCGAAAACAGCTTCGCCTTTTTCTTTAATGACCGGCTCGGATTCCCCCGTCAGTGCTGTTTCATCGGTCTTGAGGGCAACGCAGGAGAGAATTTCTCCATCGGCAGAGATATATTCTCCGGCTTCAATCAAAAGAACATCCCCCACCGTCACTTCACTTGCCGGTATAGTTTTTTCTTCTCCGTCCCGTATCACACGGGCACGAGGTGAAGAAAGTTTTTTTAGTGCATCAATGGCATGTTCTGCTTTGGTTTCCTGCACAACGCCAAAGATTGCATTGATGATTAGCACACAAACAATAATCACAGCTTCGCCATATTCGTTGGTTCGCTCCCACCAACTGATGGCAAAGGACAAAACAGCCGCCGCCAAAAGAATTAGAACGGAAAAATCCGTGAACTGCATCAACAGCTTATGCAGAACCGACGTTTTCTTTTTGCCCTCAATGACGTTTTTCCCGTGAATTTGCTGTTGTTTTTGTGCTTCTTGCGCTGTCAGCCCCTTATTCTGCATGATATCTCGGGATTAAAAGACGTTGCCCCGATGTCAATTCTGCACCTTCATGCATGGCATTGGCGGCAAGGATTTCTTCTTCCGTGATTTTATACCGTTTGGCAATGCTCCATAATGTATCGCCCTCTCCAATAAAGCAAATTACAACAGACGGTCTTTGAAGAAGCTCTTCTTCCGAAAATTCCATATCCGTCACAGCCTGCACAGTCTCTTCTGTGGTTCCCTGAATTTCGATGGCAAGCTCCGCTCGAAATTCCAAAGCGGTTTCGCCGGAAATTACATATTCTAAGCTAAGAAGACGTGCTTTTCCGTCGCATACGGCATTTGTCGGAATTTCACAATAAACATCACGGCGCAAGGGCTGTTTTAAAAAGCATACATTGCCGCTTGTATCCTGATACAAAAGCCCCAAAAGAAGATCGCATCTTAATTGCCCTTCCGCCCATTCCGGCGAAGGCGTTGCCCAAAAGCGCAGAACACGACTGATTGGTTGCATATCCCCGGCTAAAGTGATTCTGTCCTTTACGGAAACGGGAATTTGCATGCCGGGCAAAAGCTTTTGCATGGTGATTTCTTTTTGCACCGCTTTGGTTTCTCTGCCCGGGATAAATCCGTCGGTAATCCACTCCGCCGCCATGGGCTCTGTTGCCACACAGGAAAAAAGCAAGCTGATTTCTGCCAAAACATCAAACATCTGTCCGTTTTCTCCCGGCACGGCTTCTGCCGAAAACTCCTCGACTTTAAGATCAAAGCAACAATCCAAATCCGGTGTCAGCCCCGGAATATCCTGAATTTCTGCAATTTCTATTGTTTCTTAAAAGCTTGCGGGCGAAAAGCTATCCTCCGGCTGATATAAAAAGCACATATGGATTTCGCCCTTGATGACCGCCTTATTGTCTACAACCTTCACCGAAAAATCCCGCACCGTACTCTCGTATAGCAAAATTTCACGAATGGGAAGCTCTCCGTTTGGCAGAGAAAAACGCTCTGTTAAATGAATTCTGTTTTGGGTTTCCGCCACCAAAGCAAAGCCTTCCGTTTTCTGTTTTTGGGCACATATGCCCTCTGCGTCCGATGCTAATACAGACACCTTTTCATTCTCATAAGGAACTGCCGTGATTTCAACCACGCCGCGCACCGACAGCTTACGACTGTTGAGAACAGATGCTTCATTAAAGGGTGCACTGCAAGAAAAATGCACCGGCATCCCTTCTTGGATGCCCTGCACCGTTTCCATGCCCGAAAAGGGCAAGCTTCCGGATATAGCACAAAGCACCGATTCTGTGTCCTCCGGACGGTACAGCACCGTATACAGGATTCTGCCGCTGACCGAAAGCCGTCCGTTTTCACAGTCAGCCTTGTCCAATACGGCACGCCCGACAACCTCCAAAATTTCCGCAACATCCGGCTTGATGTCCGGCACCAAAACCGTTCCTTCCGCAGGAATTTCCAGTTTCAGCGGTTCTCTTTTTCGACTGATCATGATTTCGTTTGTTTCCATTTGCATAAAAAAACGCCTCCTTTGCTTGGTTCAAAATATGAACCCAAAGGAGGCATTATGCATAAAATATTATAATTTTCTTGCTTCCAGATAGAATCTTTTCTCTTTAGCAAGACCCATGGAGAAGGTTTTTCTCGGGAATGCACCTTCTCTGGCGATGGCTTCAAAGAATCCGTCTTTCGGCACAGATTCACTGAATAAGCCGACAGAGTTTTCTTCTTTTGCCAGCATCACCAACGTGTCATCCTCGTGAATATAGTCGATTTCCACATTGTTTTCTTTTTGATAAGCATCCAGGAAATTCTGCAGAAGAGAAACGGTCAGTTCATAATCTTTGGCACAAATGCCAACCTCTTCAATCGCTCCCCCTGCGGTCAAGCGAATTGTGCGCTGACCTTCGCCGTAGAAATCAACCAGTGCTTTTTTCAGTGTACCCATATCCGTACCCTTAACCAAGCGGTGGATAGGCTCAAACACAATGGCTTCATCATGAATGTTAACAAGCTCCACCATGGCATAGCCGTTGACTTCCGACAGAGCTTTTGCCGTTGCCAAGGAGTGATTGCCGTCTCCCACACAGAACAAGGGATGATCGGGA
>JAFPCL010000022.1 GCA_017390225.1 Clostridia bacterium | reverse complement strand
CACGTTGGTCGTTCCGTACTTTCTTTTGTGGGGAAATGACGGAGTCATTTCCCTGTGCGGGATTTAAGGGATAGAGGAGATTTATGGGATGATGGATTTTGAGATAGAGAGGATTTAGGGGAAGGCTGATTTTGGGGATAGCGAAGAATTAGGGGGTAGGAACGACACGTTGGTCGTTCCGTACTTTCTTTTGTAGGGAAATGACGGAGTCATTTCACTGTGCGGGATTTAAGGGATAGCGAAGAAATTTGAAAATAACGAAGATTCCGTAGGGCACGACCTGCGTGTCGTGCCGTTTTGGGGATAGCGAGGATTTTAATAAAAAATTACCTTCGGTTGTGTTTTTTAGACCGAAGGCAATTTTTGTTATTATGACTTAATCATCATCAATTTTTAAAAGCTTCCATGCAGGGATGCCCAGCACCTCGGCGATTAAAAACAAAGTTTTGATCGAGGGGCAATAGTAGCAATTGGGGGCTTCCAATTGGGAAACATATCCGTCGGAACGATCAATCGCTTCCGCCAGTTGCTGCTGGGTCATGCCACAGAGCTTTCGGTAGTAGGCAATTTTAAGACCAATTTTGATGATATTCATTTTATATTCGCTATCTCGCATATTTTATCACCCGAAAATTATGATACACTATTTACAAAATTATTATAATATGATAAATTATAAGAAATACTATGTAAAATATAAGGTGATAAAATGAAAATATGTTGTTTTGCAGGGCATGCAAATGTGTATGACGAAACAATGGCGGATAAGATTTATTTATGTGCAAGAACTTTAGCGGAGGAAGAAAACGTAACAGAGTTTTGGCTGGGGAACTACGGACAATTTGACCGTTATGCAAAAACGGCAATCAAAAGATTAAAAAAAGAAAGAAATATTAAGATGATTGCTGTTATTCCGTATGTTACTGCCGAATGGAAAGATAAAGACTTTGCGGAAGAATATGATGAAATTATCATTGCGGATATAAAGGAGAGTGCAAAAAGGCACAGACCGTTTCATGGCGAAAAATTATTATCATACTATTCCTTTTATATATTCTGCTGTTATCGTTTTATTTGGTAGGAATTCGCCGTAATCGGCAAATTCCTTTCTATGAATGCCATGAAACTATGGCGCGAACTTCACCTCTCGGCGTACCTTTGTACGCCTTCGGGATGATATTTTCAAGGTGCTACCTTGAAAATATATTCAGTTCGTCCATTCTGCGCTCTTTTTTCCCACTCCTTTGCTAAATGAAAGTGTTCCCAAAAATCTGCGCATCATCAAATGTAATGAATATATGATAGATGCATCGGATTTTTTAATCAGTGGGGTTTGTCGTACCTTCGGGGGAGCATATCGGACATTAAGATATGCGCAAAAGAAAAAAATAAAAATAATTTCAATCATTTAAGGAATGGATATTGGGGGATAGAGGAGATTAAAAACAAATATTAAAAAACAGGCACACCGTTTTTTTGGTGTGCCTGTGTGTCTTATTCTGCGTAGGTTAAGGTGAGGTTGTCGAAGGAAGAATTTTGCAGGTGCTGGAATACGCCTACATGGGATTCGCCTTCAAACAGGGAGGCAGGGCAGGTGCCGTAGGCTTTTGATTTGTCGGCGTTGTAGAGGGTGGCGCCTTTTTCATTGATCATGATATAGCCAAGATCCATTAGCTCGCCGTGATCGTCTTCTGCTTGGATGCGGATTTCGTCATAGCCGTTATCGCGAAGGACGATTTTCCTGGCGGTTTTGAAGCTGACGGGAACGGGCATCATGGAAATGCCTAAATCCACCCAGTTGGCGCTGATTTTGGTGCGCAGTCCTATGCGATCTTCCTGGATGAAAAGATGGATGCCTTTGACCTGATTATAAGGTGCGGAAGCCTGTGTGGCACGCAAGGCAAAGCCGATACTCATCCATGGGTTTTTGTCGAGGCTGTCATAGGGGGCGGCGACCTCGGCGGAGATGGTGTAGCCCTTTTCGATGTTGATGGGGTTTTTCATGCCGAAGCCGAAGGCAAAGCCTTGGAGTGCTTGCTCAAATGTAATGGAAGAATTGACGGTGTGACTCCAAAAATCCGTGTCGTAATTGCCATTAAAGCTTTCGGTGACGGTGGATTTTTCATGATATGCAATTTCGATGTTGTCGAAGGTTGCTTTTTCTAAATGGCTGAACACACTGACGTGGGAAAACCCCTCAAACAGGTCTTTGGCGGCCGTGCCGTAGGCGGTGGTTTGATTGGCGTTATAGAGGGTGGCACCGTTTTCGTTAATCAATACATAAGCAAAGGGGGTGATGCCTTTTTCGGCGTCCACATAGGAGAGAGTGATTTGATTTTTTCCGTCATCATCAACGATGATGCGCTTTGCTGTTTTCAGGGAGAACGGCAGGGGTAAAAAGCCTTGTCCTTCCTGCATCATGATATTCCATGCGCCGTCGGTTTTCGTGCGGATTGCCATGCGGTCTTCTTGGAACAAGAGCATAATTCCGGGAGATTTGTTGTAGGAAGCGGCGGTTTTTGCACCACGCAGGGTGATGCCGGCACTCATCCAATAGGCTTTGTCTGTGTCATAGGGGGCGGATATATCAACGCCGAAGGTGTAGCCGGATTTTACGTTGACGGGATTTTGCGGGCCGAAGCCATAGGCAAAGCCTGAGACATGGCCACTGGCAGAAAAAGCGGTATTGACACTGCGTGCCCAAAAATCGGAATCATATGTGGAATCAAAGGTTTCCAAAACCGATGTGGGGGCATATGCTTTTGCCGTGAAGGGTTCGGCATAGGGAAGAAGGCTTATGATACCATCTTTTAAGAGGAAGGTTTTTACCACGGTGTTTTTCGTGTCGGCTACGAGGAACAGAGGGGTATCACCTTTTTCAATTTCGGCGGCGGAGAGGATTCTCACATCGGTCATCACGCCGTTTTCATAGAGGGCGGAAACCACATGGATGTCTTCAAAATCGCCTTCGGTGCGCAGGTAGGTCATACCTTTTTCCAAATAGGTGTTTTGATAACGCAGACGGATGGGCATACGTTCGTATACTTTACATTCGGCCAGACGCACGGAAGTGTTGGGGATTTCAATCTTGATGTAACGTGCCGCTGTTTTCGGGAAGGAAATGGCATTTTCTTCTGCTGTTAAAGAGAAGGCGGCATCGATGGTTTCAAACACATAGTTATCACGGGAAATGGAGATTTTTGCTGTGCCGGTGTGGTTGGCATCGGCTTGCAGGGTGAGATAACTGATGTTTTGGATTTTCTTGAGGTCGATGAGTGCATAAAGCTTATTATCTGCTTCGGTGGGAGACCATAAGGTTTCGGGGTTGCCGTCGGTGAGGTTCATGGCGTAAAAGCCGTTGTTGCCGATGGAGGTGTGGACATAGACGGGTTTATCGAGGGCCAAGTTATCGGAAACCTTTTTGACGGGGAGGTTGGGCACGAAGCCTTCGTTGAAGGCATACAGGCGATACAGACCGCCTTCGATGTTTTCGCTGAATTTGCCGTCGGAAAGGGTGACGGCTACGGGGGTGCCGGAGGTTAAGTCGAATACCTCGGTAGCACCATCGACAACGAAATGGAAGGGACTGCTTTCGGCGTAGTAATCTTTATTCACGACGAAAATATAGTAGATATTTTTTGCTTCATTATAATATAAGGAAAAAATACCTTTGGGGTTGTTGGTGGCACGGAAGAAGTAGTTTGACGGAAGCTTGGTTTCGCACGCCTGCAGAGTGCCGGTGTGGTATACCTCGATGGCTTCTGCCGGTGCAAGATAAGGCTCGACCTTTTGCGCTCTGTGGTTGGTATCCTTGGCGGCATCGTACAAATCGCCGGGCTTGCCGTCGCTTGTCATGATGGCAGAGCCGGGTTCATAGGGCTCTACATTGGAAATGGGAGTGAACCAGGTGAAATACTGGTAACTCTTGGCACCATACGCAAGACCGATGGAGAAATGGAAACGAACGGATTCGTTGGTGGAGTAGTAGCCTCTGATGTAGTCGACGGACTGGATGAAATATTCAAAGTCGACATCGTGCTTGTGGGCATAATTCCTGAAAATCTCGAAGTGACGCATGGTGACTTGCTCGTTATAGATATGGCGATCGAAGGGATAGCAGTCGAAGGAGATGGTTTTCTTGTATTCAGGTCCGCAAAGAGCCACCCAGTCATCGATATAGCCATCGTATGTGATGCCAAGCTGTTCCACGGAGCCGGAAGGAAAAAAGTTCAGGTGGATGACCTTTTCCGGATCTTCCGATGCCATGATGCGATAGGGCACTGCATAGGGATTGGCACCATGGGGCTCGTCTTTTAAGAAGTAGCCATACACGCCGGGCTTGCCTTTATAGGAACGGACGTAATCACGGATTGTTGCTTCGGAATAAGAGAAGATATCGCCTGCCAGACGATTGTCGGAAACATAGAACTGAATGCCAAGGGGTACACCGACAGCCAGGGAAGCATCCATGTGGGCACGATTTACAAAGCCGTGCATAATGACCGTGTTCATGCCGGCATCCTGCAAATAAGCGTACTGCTCGTCGGTGGCATAGCCTTCGCCCGGCGGTACGTAGACGGCATAGACAAACTGCTTTTTCTTCACGGTAACAGTGACGGTTTTTGTAGTGTTATGCAGATTTTCGGTAATCGTGATTTTCGCTGTACCGGGTTGTATGGCACGGATGAGACCGTTTGCATCCACAGGGGCAACATTGGCGTTATCGGAAGCATAAGAATAGCTTGCGCCCGATTCCGTGTGGTGCGGAACTAACTGATAGGTTTTGCCCTCAAAAACAGAAATATCCGTGGAGGCAAGGGTCATGTAGCTTTCAGCAAAAACAGGGGTGAGAAGCATGGTGAAAAGCAAGATGAATAATAAAACTTTAACAATGTTTCTCATAAAATTTCCTCCTTTTATATTATTCATTTTATTATACTATATATTTTTTTTATAAGCAAGAAAAAAATTGCACTATCTTCCCAAAAAAATGATATTATAATAATAAATTCGTGAGTGGCGCTCAATTGTAATCCGAAAAGTCGCATTTGTAAAACGAAATGCGACTTTTGTAATCGAAACGCAAGTTTGTAATCTGAAATGCACGATTTGTAAGCGAAATGCAATACCTATTTTCTCAAAATACAAGCATTTTTGCATGCCAATAAGGGATAGTTGCTTTGGCAAAAAAATTTGTAACCCAAAATGCTACCCCTGTATTCCACCTAATATTGAGTGTATCCACCGTATCATTTTAATTATCTTTTAAGTAATTTCGGGTTGATTATGACCTGATTT
>JAFPCL010000229.1 GCA_017390225.1 Clostridia bacterium | reverse complement strand
CGAAATTAAGCATATTATAAAAAATGGTTTCACAAGTGTTATTGAATGTAATGTGGAAGATTACAACGACCCTGAGGGTTATCAGATTGTTCTTCGTAAGACTGAAAGCGAAGCAATTTTGATAGTTCATACATTCAAAAACGGTGCAAATCCACCCGTTGAAAAACATCTTGAAAATTGGAAGATTCAAAAAGAATTCAGATAGCCATTTATTAAATTCTATTATCTGTAATGATGCCATAGACGTATGACGGTCCCCAAATTCCGGCAGAATTAAGCTTTGAAGGAGATGGATTTTCAATCAGCAAGGCTTGTGAAACGGCATCTTTTGTAATGCGGTTTTTATTGTTTATGAGAATAAAATTATTTTTGACAATATAAGTATAAGGTTTACCTGTGATTGTTCTGAATATTTCGTTTTCATTTCTGATAATATTTGACCACACGGCATGGATGTTTTTATGCATATTCATCTTCTCCTTAATATTTGTTTTTGAAAAATATTCCTCTGATTAAGCCATAAAGAATACCACCAATAAACAAACCTGTTCTTCTTCCTCTTTTTTTCGACATATCCATACCTCCCGAATTATAATTTGTATTCTATTTCAAGTGTGGAAGAATTACCTTTGGGCGGTTGGAACAAAATGATATCATTTTGTTCCATGCACTGCCGCATAGCATTGCACACCATCGGAAATCTGCTTTTTAAATGTAATTGCTTATGAATGTCTCTTGCAATCAGAATCAGACGGTTTTTTCCTTCTTCTTTTGCAGTAGCCTTTAATGTTAAGATGTATTGGCAAATATCATTTGTTGTAATACTTTCTTTTTTTTCACTATGTATTGTTAGTGCGTTTTCCAAAACCTCTGCATAGCATCCTTTTCATTGTAGGATATTTTTACTGAATAAACCCTGCATTTGCCCAAGTGGCATGGTCATATTCGTCGGTGGCGCCGGCATCGATCTTCAATGTGATGCGGCTGGCACCCGTGGGGATATTGTAGACGATGGTGGAGCTTGCATGGGTGCTGATGATATGGGTAATTTTCAAATTTTTATTTACCATTTTTAAAAATCTGTTGAAAACGGTAAATAAATGTGGTATAATACTTTTCGAGAGGTGGTGCGCCATGAAACTTATAATGCGAAAGCAATATTTAGAAAAACTTATCAATGTGATCGGTACGCCGGATATTAAGGTAATCACGGGTGTCCGACGTAGCGGCAAATCTAAGCTGCTCGAAGCATTTTCGAGTCATATCGAACAGAATGTACCCGACCACAATATCATTCAAGTTAACTTCAACTTGCCGGAGTTTGACCATCTGCTTGAATACAGACCTTTGTACGACTATATCAATTCTCAGTATGTGGCAGGAGCAGAAAACTTTGTTTTGATTGATGAAGTCCAGATGTGCACCGATTTTGAAAAAGCAATCAACGGTTTGCACGCATCTGAAAAATTTGATATTTATATTACCGGCTCAAACGCCTTCCTTTTGAGTTCTGACCTTGCTACGCTGTTTACCGGAAGAACATTTGAAATCAAAGTATTTCCGTTCTCGTTCAGTGAATATGTGCAGTATTTTGGTTACAGTGACAAATATGCTGCAGTGGATAAATATATGATGGAGGGCGGTATGGCAGGCTCTTATCTCTATAAAGATCAAGAAGCCAAGTATGATTACATTGCCGATGTTTTTAATACTTTGATTGTCCGTGATATTCGTCAAAAATATAAAATCCGTAATATGCAGCTCATGGACAGACTTGTGGATTTTCTTATGGATAATATCTCCAATCTGACCTCGGCTCGAAACATCACAAATACATTCAGCGGCTTAAAGGAAAAGGTAAACCATGTTACCATCAGCTCGTATATTCAGTATTTGTGCAATGCCTTTTCCTTTTATAAAGTCCGTAGATATGACATCAAAGGAAAAAAGTATCTTTCCAGCAACGACAAGTATTATTTGAGCGACCATACGTTCCGCTATGCCAAGCTCGGCACAAAAAATATGGACTATGGCAGAATCCTTGAAAACGTGGTTGCCATCGAGTTGCTCCGTAGAGGATACGAGGTCTATGTTGGCGTGCTTTACAAAAAAGAAATCGACTTTGTCGCTATCAAGCGTAACGAGAAGATTTATATACAGGTATCTGACAATATCAGTGATGATAAGACTTTTGAACGTGAGGTTTCGCCGTTACTTCAAATCAAGGATGCTTACCCTAAAATGGTGATTGCCCGCACGCGACACGATGCGTATCAGTACGAGGGAGTGAGGATTGTTGATATTGCGGATTGGTTACTCTCGTGAATTATGAATATAACAGAAAAGGATGTTATGCAAATCCTCTGCATAACATCCTTTTCATTGTAGGATATTTTTACTGAATAAACCCTGCATTTGCCCAAGTGGCGTGGTCGTATCCGGCGGAGGAGCCGGCGGTGACTTCCAAGGTGATTCTTTCTGCACCGGTCGGAATCGCAACATCGATGCCGCAGGCTTCGTATTTGGATACGAAGGGGCTTTGATAGCAGAGCTTGCCGTCGATGTAGACCTTAAAGATAACATCTGCGATGCAGGAGGTCACTTCATCGTCAATGCCGCCGCGGGCAACAAAGCGAGTAGCACCGTAAGGGATGTTGTAGACGATGGTGGAGTCTGCGTGGGTGGCAATGCCGTGGGTGTAGGTTTTGCCGTTCAGGCGGATGGCATCGCCGTCGATACTTTGGTTGACGCCGATGGGCTGATTCCAGCCGTGTGTTTCGGATACCCAATCGCTCGACAGATAAATATCGGGATTTTGACGGATATCCGAAGCGGTGGTCACAAAGCCTGCATTGCCGAGGGAGGCGTGGTCGTAAATGTTACTGCCTTCGTCGGTGATGGAGATGGTCATGGACTTGGTGCCGTGGGGTACTTTGACATCGATGATTTCATAGCCGCCGGCACTTACAACACCTGTGGTGTGGGCAAGGTTGCCGTCAAAGTAAATCTGACAGCGGATGGAAGCTCGTTCGTCGGAAATTTCATTATCTACGCCGAACACACTGACAAAGCGCACAGCATTTTCGGGGACCTTGTAGGTGAGGTTGCTCGGGGCATGGGTGCCAATGCCGCGATTAAAGCGCATGCCGCCGATATAAATCTGGTTGCGTTCGGTGGAAGCGCCTACATGGATGCCGGTGGAGTAGCCGCAGGTGGCATCGGTATAAGAGCCGTCTAAATACACATCGGGAAGGTCGGGCAGATTGTAGCCCACAAAGCGGATGGTTTTCGACACACTGCCGTTATTTTGACCATTAATAAAGTAGGTCGCACGCACCGTTTGGGTATTGCCCTTATCGGCACGGAGGCTGAAGGGGCCGGTGTAGATGGCAGAGCTGTTATTCGGCTCACTTCCGTCGGTGGTGTAGCGGATCACGCCGTTTTCGTTGTAGGTTGCATAGAGCGACACATAGTTTGTCTTATCCGTCACATACACGGTGTCGGGCGCGGTGATGCTGACGTGCACCGCTTTTTTATTGAAGTTGGCTTTGGTTTCAAAGTGCTGACCGTATTTATCCACAAACAGAACACGTACTGTACAGCTGTTGTCTACAAAGAAGGGGGCGGAATACACAGAAGATGCTGTAGTGGGCGCAGAGCCGTCGGTGGTGTAGTACACCGTGCCGTCATCGGAAGTTAAAATTTCAACAAGACCGCGGGATGCAAAGCCGCCACAGCGGGCAAAACGGACTTTAGTAAGGGTTGCCACATAGCCGCCACCATGCACCAGATGGGCAGAAAGTGTGCCCTCTTTGGTGATGGTTTTGATGGCGGTGTCCCCGTAGTGAGGCTGCATGGCAATCATGCCTTCGTAGTCTTTAAACTCCTGCAAGAAATACGTGCCTTCGCCGAGGAAAGAAAGATCGGTTTTAAAATCCTCGCCGTCGTTGGACAGAGCGGCAATGTACCAATGCCCTTTGGATTCACGGCGCAATGCGGCAAGAACGCCGACACGGCTTTGGGGGAACACCTGCGTGTCATCCCATACGGTGGGCAGGGTTTTGAGGAAATCCGAAGCACGGTTGGAGGTCATCTCGTAGGGGTGCTCGGCAAAGCACAGAAGGGGTGCTGTGTAGATTACGGATTGTGCAAGGTTGGCCGCCTCCGTGATAATGTGGGAATTTTGCTGATTGGCAAAGAAGGTGGGCGTGAAGTCGGCGGCACCTGCCAGCATACGGGTGAAGGGAAGATATGTGCCCTGCTCCAAATACAAGGGGTTTTCATAGCCGCGAATGCCTTCACGGTTAAATTCGTTGGGATACGTACGGGACAGCCCCGTGGGATGGTTACAGCCGTGGAAGTCCACAATGAGCTTGTGCTTGGCGGCGTAAATGAGTGCCCGTTCGTACCAGTCGTTGAAAAGCACGGAGGTTGCGTCAATAAAGTCAATTTTAACACCGGCAATGCCGATAGCTTCACATTGGGCGAAGAAAGCTTCCATATCCGCTTCGCGGAAAATTTCGTTGGAGTTTTTCCAGAGAAGCAGGCGGATACCGCGGTCCTTGGCGTAGTTTACCAGGGCGTGGATTTTGTTCCAATGGTCGCCCCAATTTTCAAAGCCGGCATCGATTAAATAATAGTCAAAGCCCATTTCGGCAGAAGCGTCAATATACTCAATAGATTTTTCGTAGGTGACGCCATCATAGCCGGCAGACGAGCATTTGAGCCAGCTCCAACCGGTCTTGCCGGGAATCATCCACTGATCGCTGTCTGCATAAAAAGCTTCGTTCATCGGCTCGCTGACGTTGGTGATGAGGGTTTGCCCATAGGACAATTCCTGTAAATCCGAGCCCATCATGATAATGCGCCAGGGGGTCTTTTCGGCATAAAAGCCTTGCTTATTGAGGTTAAAGATATTGGTGTTGATCGTGCCGGCAGCCGTCAGACGGTCAAGGGCGCGATTTTCGCCTAAAAACATAATTTGCAGATCGTTCCTGCCGGTGTGGTACTGCATGGACATGCCCGAATAGCCCTCCACTTCGGCTTCGGTGATGCACACATACTGCCCGTTCGGAAGATGAAGCGTAGCAGGAATGGCAAGCACATCGCCTGTCGAGTAGTGCAGGGTGGAAGGATCAATGTAGGTGGCATTGGTGAAGTTGCAGTTCATACTGCCCACACGGATGGGGTAGTAGGATAATTCATCGGAGATAATGGGATAATCCCACTGATTTCGGGCAAGCCATAAGCCCTGAAACGCCGTAGCATCGGGGGACACGGCAAATGTGGTGGTTTCGTTATCGATGGGAATGTCTTTATCAAAGAGATAGCGGAAGGTCACGCCGCTGTCATAGACACGAAATTCCACGATATATTCTTTGCCACCGCCTTCGACGGTGTAGGTTGCGGCGTTGTAGTCTGCATCAATTTGGCTGTATGCACCGTAAAGTGCATAAGAATCCTTGCCGGCAAAGAACGTCGAACCGGTAATCGTTGCATTGGCGCCGATATCTGTGCCGCCGGTGATGACGCCCATACGCGAAGCGGAAAGCATCGTCTGCCCGTCACGGGTGACATCATACAACAAATGGTTGTCACTGCCGATATACACACGGGCACGGATGCGGCCGTTGGGAGACATAAGCTGCGTTTCTTCATTGGCGGCAAAGGGAATAT
>JAFPCL010000228.1 GCA_017390225.1 Clostridia bacterium | reverse complement strand
GACTGTGAATCCTTTAAATGCAAGAAAGACAGTTGTTGTTAACCGGATTTTTCCGGCACATCGATTACTGTATGCAGATATCCCGTGCGTTTTCGCACGGGAATATTTTTTAAAATTATTTCAAAAAACTATTGACAACTAAAAAAACATGTGCTATAATCTTCTGGAAAACAAGCAGAAGCTGTTCCGCTTCTCACCGACCGCCATAGCGGCACGGTAAATATAGACAAGATTTTAGGATAATCATGTTTATTTAGCGGCGGAATTTTTCTGCCGCTTTATTTATGTTTGGAGGTGTCCTTCATTAGCAAGAATTTGATGATTAATGAAGAGATTCGTGACAGCGAACTTCGCTTGATCGGACCCGATGGTGCGCAGCTTGGCATTATGTCTGCCAGAGAAGCGCAAAAAATCGCAACGGAACAGGGGCTGGATTTAGTAAAAATTGCGCCCCAGGCAAAGCCGCCCGTATGCAAGATCATGGACTATGGTAAGTTCTGTTTTGAAGAAGCAAAGCGCGAGAAAGAAGCGCGGAAGAATCAACGCACTATGGATATCAAAGAAGTGCGCTTCTCCCCTTCCATCGACGAGCACGATTTTCAAACCAAGCTGAAAAATGCCATTAAGTTCTTAAAAGCCGGCGACAAAGTCAAGGCAACCGTCCGTTTCCGCGGAAGAGAAGTAGCTTATGCCGCCATTGGTATGCAGCTTTTAGAGCGTGTGGAACAGGAAGTTGCAGAAGTTGGTACCGTTGAGAAGAAGCCCAAGCTGGATGGTAAAAATATGACCATGGTCATTACACCCAAACAATCGTAAAGTAAAATTTAAAAGAAGGAGTGTCTGTTATGCCCAAAATCAAAACACACAGAGGCGCCGCAAAGCGTTTCAAGCTTACGAAATCCGGTAAAATCAAGCGCGGAAGAGCTTTCAAGAGCCATATCCTCACCAAGAAGGATACCAAGAGAAAGAGAAGACTTCGTACCGGCACTTACTGCTCCGTACCGAACGCAAAAGTAATGAAGAAGCTCATCCCGTACAAATAATTTTAAAGGAGGAAACGCATCATGGCAAGAGTAAAAGGTGCTCTCGGCACAAAGAAAACACATAAAAAAATCTTAAAACTTGCAAAGGGTTATCGCGGTGCTCGCTCTAAGCAGTTCAGAATTGCAAAGCAGGCTGTATTCAAATCCTTAGCATATGCATACGTTGGCAGAAAGAGAAAGAAGAGAGACTTCCGTCGTCTTTGGATCACCCGTATCAGCGCAGCATGCAAAATGAATGGTATGAACTACTCTACCTTCATGAATGGCCTGAAGAAAGCAAACATTACCTTAAACCGTAAAATGCTTTCCGAGATCGCTATCAACGATCCTCAGGGCTTTGCAAAGCTGGTTGAAACCGCAAAGGCTGCCAGATAAGCTATAATTTCATCAAAAAAAGACTTCGTAAATTTCTGCGAAGTCTTTTTTTTGATTACCGCATCTATCATTTACAAAAACAAAAAGGTTGCCAAAAAACATACGACCACGCCAAGCACCACACGACGAGACGGCTTTTCTTTAAAAAAGATCACACCGGCAAGCGCGGTAAACACCATACCGCCGCCCGTGACCAACGGATATAATACCGTTGCCGGAAGATTTTGTGCCCCCAAAAGTTGCAGTAAATAAGATAATCCGCTGCAAACTGCCGATGCCGCAATAATGACAGGCAGTCCCCGTGTTTCATTTCCTTTACGGTCTGCTCTTTTTCTGACGAGCAAATACAAAACACCTGCCAAAACAAAGCGGCAAAAGCCCGAAAGCATTACAAATTCCGTTGCCGAAATATGGGGCAACGTTTCTTCCACTTGATGCATTTTTGATATTACACTGACAAACCCGTTCAAAAAGAACACCAAAACACACAAACAAACCTGCAATTTTGCGGTTTGTTTTTTTGCATAGTTTGCCCAAACAACAGCAATAATCATAAATAGCAATCCCACGGTGCGTTGAAGCGAGAACTCTTCTTGTAAGAAAAACAAGCCCCACACATACGGCACCATCATGCCCCCGGTCATTAAAAACAACGTGTAAAGTGCCATACTGCCGGATTTCATAATGCGAAACCCGATGATATTGTAGGTGGTTACAAAAACAGTCATCAGGCTTGCTAAGATAAGAGAAAAAGCTGTACAAGAAACCGTTCCCTTTTGAATGAGAATGGGAATCAAAAAAATAATGCCGGTAAAAAGTCCAAGCAGAGAATTAAATTTCAATCCCATGACCAACGACGTGCCTGCTTTTTTCTGATACATTTTATTGCAGGCAAAATCCCCTGCCATAAATAAAACAGCAATCAGAACCATCATATAGTTGCGCATTGCACATTTCCTCCTTTTCTCCTCTACAGATAATGCATAACAAAAGTCTATGAAATATTAAGAAACTTCTTCCATTTGCACAAAACAGTTTTTTTGCACAAGACAACCATTTAAAGAAACATGAATGTTGCCGCAAAGCAAATAGCCACACTGACTGCCACACGAGGCGTCAGTTTATCTTTAAAAAACGCCACGCCGACCAAAGCGGGAATCACCATACAGCCACCGGTCACCAATGGATAGAGCACCGTAACCGGAATGCTTTTTGCGCCCAGAAGAACCAATAAATACGAAAGCCCGCTCGTCGCTGCCGAACCCAAAACAACACCGGTAACACTGCGAACCTTCACCGGTTTGCTCTTTGTTTTCTTAGTCACAATCAGATAAAGAGTTCCCATCAGAACAAAGCGGCAAAGGCCCGACAACATCACAAACTCTGCCGCTGAAACATGCGGTCGAACGGCTTCTATCTGATGTGATTTTGACACTATGCTGACAATGCCGTCAAAAAAGAACACCAGCAAACACCATAAAACCTGTTTCTTGTTGGTTTTCTGCTTTTCATAATTTGCTAAAAAAACAGCAAACATTATCATAAGAAGTCCCGCAGTACGGATCAACGAAAATTCCTCGTCCAAATAAAAAAGTCCCCACACATAAGGAACCAGCATCCCACCGGTCATTAAAAACATGGTATATAGTGCCATACTTCCGGACTTCATAATCTTAAATCCGATTGTATTGTATGCAGACACAAGAATTGTCGCTATGCATGCCATCGCCAAAGAATATGGTGTGCACAACACATAGTTTCCCTTAATAAGAATAGGGATTAAAAATATCAACCCCATAAAAAGCCCCATCATTGCATTGAACAACAATCCCGCGACCAAGGATGCACCTGCTTTTTTCTGATATAGTTTATTGCAAGCAAAATCTCCCGTTGTCAAAAAAACAGAAAACAATAAAAATAAATAATCACGCATCGGATATGCCCCTTTCTTTTGTTTTATTATACATAAAATAACAAAAAAGTCCATTGACATTTTTGCTAAAGTTATTCCATAACTTCTTCTCTTATGCCTTGACTTTTTTTTTAAAATACAGTATAATAAAATAATTGAAAGTCAAATAAGGAATGAAACATCATGACCACAAGTGTTTTAACCCAAAACCGCGCCGGTGGTGTTCTTCTGCACATCACTTCCCTCCCCGGTCCATACGGAATCGGCACTTTGGGAAAAGAGGCGGTTTTATTTGCCGAGAAGCTCAAAGCCATGGGCTTTTCTCTGTGGCAAATGCTTCCCGTGAGTCCCACGGACAGCTATCATTCGCCCTATGCGGGCAAAAGTGCCTTTGCCGGCAATCCGCTCTTGATTGACCCCGGTCTTTTGTTTGAAGAGGGGCTGATCACGGAAGAGGAGCGAAAAGCCAATGAAGCACCTTCCCCCTACTCTACAGATTACGCACTGGTTGAAAAAATTCGTCCTCTCACCCTGCGCCGTGCCTTTGCTCGCATGGATGCTAAATTAAAAGCCGAGTTTTCCGCCTTTTGCGAAGAAGAAAAAAATTGGCTCATGGGCTATGCGCGCTATATGGCACTCAAAGAAAAAAATAACGATGCGGCCTGGTATGCATTTGAAGACATTACAGCCGATGAAGAAGAAATTAAGTATCATTCTTTTGTGCAGTTCCTGTTTTTCCGTCAATGGAAAGCTTTTAAAGAAGCTGTCAACAAATTAGGGATTCGTTTGATTGGTGACATGCCGATATACGTGGGGGCAGACAGTGCCGATGTATATGCAAATCCTGAGCTGTTTGATCTGTCGGAAGACGGCACGCCTGCATCTTCTGCCGGATGTCCGCCGGATTATTTTGCCGCCGAAGGGCAGCATTGGGGCAATCCCCTGTACAATTGGGATGCCATGGAAAAAGACGGATATTCTTGGTGGATTCGCAGAATCAGATCGGCACTTTCTCTCTTTGATGCCGTGCGGCTCGACCATTTCCGCGGTTTTTCCGCCTATTGGTCCATTCCCAAAGGAAAAACACCCAAAGACGGTGCATGGATAGAAGGCCCCGGCATGAAGCTTTTTTCCAAAATATTTGAAGCCTTCCCGAAAGCTCCGCTGATTGCCGAGGATCTCGGCGCCTTGGACGACGGCGTCATTTCTCTTCTTTCGGAATCCGGGCTTCCCGGGATGCGTGTTTTGCAATTTGCCTTTTTAGATGAGCATGACAACAGCATCCATCTTCCCCACCGCTATATTCAAAACACCGTTGCCTACACCGGCACCCATGATAACAATACACTTTTGGGTTGGCTCTGGGAAGCAACGCCTTCTCAGCGAAGCTTTGCTTTAGACTATGTGGGCTACACAGGGGATCGTTGGGGCGACGGCGGAAAAGACAGTGCATCCGTGCCTGCCATGATTCGTGCCGTTTGGGCTTCTTCCGCCGGTGTTGCCATTGTGCCTGTGCAGGATCTTCTTGCCTACGGAAGCGACACAAAAATGAACAAACCGGGTGTTGCCGCAGAAGACAATTGGTCTTTCCGTATCACCCACCATGCTTTGGACGAACTCGACGTTTCACGGATTCGTCGTATGAATGAAATATATAAACGCATATAATTTATGAAAGGATGTTTTAACATGTTGAAAGGAAATTTAGTAGTTGGTCAATCCGGCGGTCCCACAGCGGCTATCAATGCTTCTTTATGCGGCGTTATCGAAGGCGCTATGGCTTCCGGCTTTGACGGAAAGATTCTCGGTATGGTTCACGGTATTGAAGGTCTTCTCAAGGAAAACTTCATTGATTTGGGCGAAATTTTTGCCGATCCCGCCGACCGTGAAAAGCTGGTGAAAACCCCTTCCGCTTATCTCGGCTCTTGCCGCAAGAAGCTTGCCAAGCCCGAGGTTGACCCCACGGACTACAATGCCGCTTTTGAAGTATTCAAAAAGCACAATATTCGTTACTTCTTGTATATCGGCGGTAACGATTCCATGGATACCGTATATCGCCTCAGCGAATATGCAAAGAAAATCGATTACGATATCTGCATCATGGGTGTTCCCAAGACCATCGACAATGACCTGAATGTCACCGACCACTGCCCCGGCTACGGCAGTGCCGCCAAGTTCATTGCCACCGCCATTCGTGAAATGGCGCGCGACACCCGTGTATATGATATGAACAGTGTTCTGATTGTTGAAATCATGGGCAGAAATGCCGGCTGGCTTGCCGCCGCTTCCGCTTTGGCTCGTGGCGAAGGTCATCCCTCTCCCGAACTGATTTATCTGCCGGAAGCTCCCTTCAAGATGGATGAATTCTTAGAAGATGTCGATGCTCTCGTCAAGCAGAAAAAAGTCGTGATTGTTGCCATCTCCGAAGGCATCCGCGACGAAAACGGCGTATATGTTTGCGAAAGCACCGCCAGCGGCGCTGTAGACGTATTCGGTCACAAATATTTAAGCGGCGCCGGCAAAGTATTGGAAAATGCCGTCCGCGATAAGCTGGGTTACAAAGCACGTGCCGTGGAACTGAACGTATTCCAGCGCTGCGCCGCCCATTTGGCATCGAAGACCGACCTCACGGAATCCCGCGCCGTCGGCAAAGCCGCCGCAGAAGCCGCAATCTCCGGCATGACCGGCAGAATGATGGCTTATGTCCGTGAATCCACCAATCCCTATAAGCTGTCTGTTGCTCCCTGCGACATTGCCGAAGCCGCTAACATCGAAAAGATGGTACCTCGCGAATGGCTCAACGAACGCGGCAACGACGTTACCGAAGAATTTGTTGCTTACGCTCGTCCCCTGATTGAAGGCGAAAGCTATCCGGAATATGAAGACGGTCTCCCCGTTCACATCATTCGCCCGTAAAAAAAGCGCAGACCGCAAAAAAGCTTAATATGCGTTCTTATTCTTAAAATAATCAATAAAAGTCAAAGAATATTTGTTGTTTTCGGATTTCTTTGACCTTTGCTTTTTTGCTACGAACAAACTTCACCGCTCGGCGTACCTTTGTACGCCTTCGGGATGGGATACGGCAGATGAATCTGCCGTATCCATTCAGTTTGTCCGTTCTGCATCTTTTTTCTTTCTCCGTTAGCGCAGACCGCAAAAAAGCTTAATATGCGTTCTTATTCTTAAAACAATCAATAAAGGTCAAAGAATCCCTGCTTTTCCCGGGTTCTTTGACCTTTTTTTATTCCAGCACCGGCTGTAGTTGCCGTCCTGCCATGGCGGCTGTTACCGTGGGCAAAAGCTTATCAAAATGCGCCACCAAGGAATTGGGCTTGTGCTCCGGATCATCTTGCCCGTATGGCACAAAATAAAAGTTCTTCATCGCGTGCAAAAGTCCGATATTTTTGGCGGCAGCACCCAAGCCGTCATTGGTGGACACAGCCAGAATCACAGGGCGTTCATTGCGAAGAGTAGACTTTGCCGCCATAGAAACGGATGTATCCGCCATTCCCGATGCCAGTTTGGAAAGTGTGCTTCCCGTGCAAGGAGCAATTACCAAGGCATCAATCATCTTTTTCGGACCGATGGGTTCAACATCTTGCAGTGTCGTTAAAATAGGATTTTTTGTAATCTCTTCCATTTTGATGCGCCATTTTTCCGCCGATCCAAAGCGTGTATCCATAGAAAAAACACGCTCACTCATGATGGGAACAATCTCGATTCCCGCTTGTGTCAGTGCTTCCATCTGCGGAAATACTTTTTCAAAGGTGCAAAAAGAGCCTGTCAGGGCAAAGCCGATTTTTAAATGTTCTCTCATATTCACCCCTGCTCCCTGATGGCATTTTCCACAGATTTTCGAATGACCCTTGCCGCCGATTGCGGTGCTGTTTTTCCCGGCAACCCCGTTGCCCAGATAGTGCGGATGCCCACATCCTTGGCGGCGGCAAAATCCACGCCCCCGGGACGGGATGCCAAATCAATCAGAAGACACGTCTTCTTCAAATGAAACAAGGTTTCCCTGTCAAACGACAGTGTGGGGGCTGTGTTAATGACAATATCAAAATCTTCCAGAACATACACGCTTTCCGCATAGGACATTGGCTGTCCGCCGGCGGCACGAATCCAAGGATGCTTTGAAAAACTGCCGCTGGCAACAACCGTTTGTGCGCCCAAAGCCGTCAGCATCGGAAGCAGTGCCGTGCTGATACGACCGTATCCCCACAAGCATATTTTGGCATCGCGAAGGCTGTATTTTGTATTCGATATCAATAAAGATATCACGGCTTCTGCCGTAAGTAGCGCATTTTCTGCCGCAAAATCTTCTCGTTTGGCATAGTCCACCAAGAAAATATCCTTCTCCTTTGCTTTTTGAACAAACTCCTTTGGGAACATACCGCCTACGACCATTCGTTTCGGCGGCAATTTTTCCAAAAGACTTTCTGCCGAAACACAAACCGATGCATACGGCGCAGACACCGTCCCCGCCTCCGATACTGCAGGCACACCAAGCCAAACAATCGAAGCCCCGTCAAGAGCTTGCGCAAGCGTTTCCTCCGTCTTTTCTTCCGTTCCAAACTCCGTTACGGCGATTCCATCCGTCCGACAGCTCTCTGCCAGGTAGCGCATACGGGCATCACCGCCGATAAATGTATACTTCTTTATAAAAACACCTCCCATAAATCTTAGGTCACTTCCATTGTATGCAAATAGAAAAAATCGGTGCTATAGCCGAAGGCCATAAACTTTCCTCGAATCCTTGAAAAAGCTACGATTAAAAGCGATAGTAACAAAAAAAACAGCATAGCAATGATAAAACTGCTATGCTGTAAAAAGTCCGACTTTTTTGGGACACATCATTATCTCTTACAGATTATAATATCTTTCAAATTCTGCCGGATGCGGAATGGCCGCCATCTCACGAACTTCTTCGCGCTTGGAGGCGATAAAGTTTTCAATCAGTTCGATTGGGAATACGCCGCCGGCGGTGAGATAATCATGGTCGGCTTCCAGTGCGTCCAGCGCCGCATCTAAAGACGTCGGCAAATGCTTTAATTTTGCCTTTTCTTCCGGCGGCAGATGGAACAAATTCATATCATATGGCCCCCAGCCGTTTTCATGGGGATCAATCTTGTTCTTGATGCCGTCCAAGCCTGCCATTAAAATGGCGGCAAAGCAGAAGTAGGGATTGCAGGTGGCATCGGGATTGCGAAGCTCAAATCTTCGAAGGCTCGGCTCTTTGGCGTAGGCAGGAATCCGAATGACCGCACTGCGGTTCGATGTTGCATAACCTACGGTAACAGGAGCTTCAAAACCGGGCACCAAGCGCTTAAAGGAGTTGGTGCTCGGATTGGTGATGGCACACAGCGATGCAATATGCTTCAAAAGGCCGCCCATAAAGTAGTGGGCTTGGGTGCTCAGGTTCGCGTAGCCGTTGTCATCGGAGAACACGGGCTCGCCGTCCTTTAAAAGAAGCATATGCACGTGCATGCCGTTGCCTGCCTCGCCCATGATGGGCTTGGGCATAAACGTGGCAGACATGCCGTATTTCTGTGCCGTGTTGTGGATGATATATTTAATCATCATGGTTGCATCTGCCATTTTCGACATCTGCCCCAGCTCCGGCTCGATTTCAAACTGACCGCCGGCACCGACTTCGGGATGGTGATAGTTGAGAGCAATGCCGGCTTCATCCATCAGCATACACATTTCAGATCTTGCTTCATAGGATACGTCAAAGGGCTTTGCTATATGATAATTTTTCTGCTTGGCGACCACATTGCCGAGGCCTTCTGCGCCGCTGTTCCAGTGCGCCTGCGCCGCATCCACGGAAAAGCCGATGGATTCGGGTTTCACCTGCCAGCCCACTTGGTCGAACAGATAAAATTCAAATTCCGGCAACACCAGCATCGTGTCTGCAATGCCCAAATCTCGCATATACTGCTCGGCGGCAAGCACGATATTTCTGGGGTATTGCGAAAGAGGCTTGTTTTCGGGACTTGCAATGATCATGGCATTCCCCGTCATCGAAAGTGTGGGGATTTCGCAAAAGGGATCGATGATTGCCGTGTCGGGATCAGGGATAAATACCATGTCGCTCTTTTCCACAACGGCATAGCCGTAGTTGGATGCATCAAAGCCGATGCCGTTCTTCATGGTCTTTTCCGAAAAGTTCTTCGCAGGGATCGTGACATGGCGGAACTGCCCGTGGATATCCACCATTTTAAAGTCCACCATTTTGATGTCGTTTTCCTTGATGATGTTTAAGATATCCTGTACTGTTTTCATTTCGTTCTCCTTTTTTTGTTTTCATCCGATGCTCACTGCATCGAAAAAATTCAAAGCTCACCTTCGACCATCACCGGATAGTGATCGGATAAGTAGATGCCATGATCCATGCGCTCGACACGGGTGCATTGCCAAGAATTCTTTGCCGTTTGGTTGTCCGTAAAAATATAATCGATTTTCTCTTCTTTGTGTCCGAATTCATGGTAGGTACCACCGGAATTCTCGGTTAAATCAACCAATACGTATTTTGCATTTTGAATGGCCTCACTTTCGGGATATGCATTCATATCTCCCAAAAGGAACAGAGGAAGTGCAAGCTTTTGATTTTCTTTTTCAATAGCTTCCATAGCGGCACCCATGCCCAGCACACGAGCTTCTTCGGAAATGTGGTCTAAATGCACGTTAAACACGCGGAACAGCTTTCCCGTAGCCTTTTGGCGCAGGGTTGCAATTTGGCAAATGCGCGGACAATCACTTTGCTTTTCAAAACGAGAGCCGGGCTTTTGCGGCGTGGGCGAAAGCCAAAACACCTCCAGCCCATGAAGAGCCATTGTGTCTTTTCGAACAGCGATTGCCAGGCCTTCCCCATTGTAATTTTCGTATCTTCCGTGCCATAACAGAAGATAGTCGTTTAAATGCTTTTCCAAAAACGCCTGTTGGACTTCAATGACTTCCTGAAAACAAATCACATCCGGCTTTTCTGTTTCTAAAGTGTCCAGCATCAGTCCTGCACGGTGCAAAAAAGCATTTACGCCATCGGCATTGAGCCACGTACAGCGCAGATTGTAGGTCATAATTTTCACGAAAGCGCCTCCTTATTCCGTCCAAAAAGAATAGTAATATTCTTCCATCAATAAATCATGCGTCAGCTCCGAAAGCTCCCAACCGAAAATTCCCTCCACTGCATCAATGCTGATATACGTTGTGCCGTTTTGAAGAAGCACGGGGTCGATGGTAGCTGCCATTTCATCGGCATAGACCGTTGTGTCGCCTGCCACGAAAGAAAGTGTTTTAAAACCGTTGAAATATTCACATGCTACGGTGATTTTTCCGTTTTCAAAACCGAAGGTCACGGTTTCCCCATACGCACCGGTCAGTGTGTCACGCAGGGGCACATAGAACTTGTTGTTTACTACCGGCAATTCTTCTGCCCAACCGTCTACCCAATAATAAGGATATTCGGGTATTTCTTCCATAACCTCGGGTGCAGGATACAGCTTCATCATTTCTTCAACAAAATCAAGGGAATTTTCTTCCGTAAGCGTCGGGAAGGTGACCTTGGTCGTGCCGATACTTGTCATTTTCCCATTCATATGAATGCCGATATCCAGAATCCCTTGATGGGCAAAGGGCCACTCCTCTTCCAGCATTGCCGCAAAGCCTGCCATGTTCAGATGGAAATCCATTGCCATGGACATAGCGGAAATTTTCCCGCGAGACAGTGTGTATTCGATTTTGATACCGTCTTTTCCCAAAAGCTGAATGTTCGGGATTTGAGGAATTTCCTCTGCCATCATTTCGGCAATATATTCATTTCCGTAGGCTTTTGCAATCTGTGCATAGATATCGATGACCATTTGAAGCGTATCGTTCAGCATGGCAATCAATGCATCGTTATCAATCACAAGTTCCACACGATTGCCGCGCACCTTAACGCTTGCATGCTGCTCCAAAAGAGCCGTTGATTTTTCCTGCATGGCAGTCATGAATTCTTTATTGAAAACAGCTTTCAACAAAGCGACAAACATTTCTTTTTCTTCCTCGGTGCCGGTCAAAGACATCATTTCCATCAAATCATATACCATATACTTATTGCTCTGCGGTGTCGAGGTAATCATGCGAAATACAGGCTCGGTAGCAGACAAATCCAGCTCCAGCCACAAACCCGATTGTGCCTTGGCACTCACCGTGAGATTCGGATTAAACGTCACACTGCCTTGGGCTTCGGATACCATGGCAATTTTCATTTTATCATAATTGGCACTGATATCTGCTTGCAGATTCATCTTTTCTGTCGATTGAAAAGCCGTTGTGAGCAGAGTTTTCAAATCCACATATTTTTCAAGTTCCTCTAAAGCACCCACTTCTTCCAAAACCCCGAGTAAATCCGTTACATCTCCCAAGGACAAAGAACAGGTGTAGCTTGCCGAATAATTGTTGTACTGTTTTTTCAGGGCATCGGGAAGTGCCGCAAAGGCAGACAGCCCCATGGACAACAGCATCACCATAGCAAGTATAAACGCAAATAATTTCTTCATTGTAATTCCTCCTGTCATTTTTTCTGATTAAATTATATCATAATATAAAAAAACTGTCAATGAATTCTTGACAGCTTTTGTGTTTTTAAATATTCAGTGTTTTTTCCAATCGGGTTTGAATTTTCTTTGCCGCTATTTCTGCCAACTTAGCAACCGCAATATCCATGACAACGCACAAAACCAGCAACAGCACATGTTGCGCCACCTGTGGAAGCCCTTGCAAAAGTGCATAAATGCGTGGAGCAACAGATGCATGAAGTGCCGAATGAAGCAAGTATATGTAAAAAGATATTTTTCCGGCTTCTGCCGCCAGCTTAAACGACAATCCTTTTTGCGCTGTTTTACATGTGAAGCAAAACAACATAAAAAAGAATCCGGACAAGCCGATCAACAGCATATTAAAACGACCAAAAGAGCAAACACATGCCAAAACAAGCCATAAAAGCTTCATTGCAGGATGATAGAGATATCGGTTTTCTTTTTCCAGCATGCGAAACAATAATACCCCCAGCAAAACACACCCAATCTGTGCCGCCGTATATTTCCCATAAAATGTGGGAATCATGCTTGCCGCAAAAATGCACAGCACCCACCCCCATCTTGCCTTTGTACGGCTTACCAAATAGGCAAACAAAGAGCCAACGAAAAGAGTGGGCATTGCCATCAATGTGTCTGTATGCATACGGAAGAAAAACGTACTTAACAACCCGTCGACCACAGGCTTTGATAAATAATAAAACGTAATCGGTGCAGAATGATTCCATACGATAGAGAGAACTTTAAATCCAATATACAAAAGCTCTGCCATGCCAAGTCCGATGGCAAACTGCAGATAACGCTTAACCGTATAGGCCGCAAATGTTCCTTTATCACTTGCCCCTTTTTTTGCCGCAAAATAACCAATCAACACCGAAAAAACTGCCGTCGCCCATGTGCCGGATAAATAAATAAACGGAGGCGATATTGCCTCTATCGCTACATCATACCATGTCAAAGAAAACTGAGCTTCCAAGTGACATAGCGCAACCAGCAAACATGCAAAAAAACGAATAGAGTCAATCCATACAATACGTTTTGTTGTGTGTTCATTACTCATCGCATAATCCATCCTTTCTATGTTTTGAATTGTACCATATTTATCAATCGATGTCAATAAAAAAGCAGAGTAAAACACCAAAGCTTTCTCTGCTTATAAGATTACAGTTTGTCGGCGATCCTTATGCCCATTTCCTTGGTGCCGATTTGCATACAATTTTTCTTGTTCGACATGATATCTGCCGTTCTGTACCCTTCGTCCAACACTTCGGACACGGCATTTTCAATAGCTGTCGCTTCTTCTTTCATATCAAAGCTGTATAAAAGCATCATGGCGGCAGATAAAATCGTGCCGATGGGGTTTGCCAAATCTTTGCCTGCAATATCGGGCGCAGAGCCATGAATCGGCTCATACAGGCCGTTTTTTGTGTCGCCCATGCTGGAGGATGGAATCATGCCGATAGAGCCTGTGATCATCGATGCTTCATCGGAGAGAATGTCCCCAAACATATTTTCCGTGACGACAACATCAAACTGTGCCGGGTTTTTCACAATCTGCATGGCGCAGTTGTCCACCAGCATATCGGTCAGCTCCACATCGGGATACTCGCTTGCCAGCTCGTGCATGACCTTTTTCCATAAACGGCTGGAATCCAATACATTGCTTTTTTCCACGGAGCAAAGCTTCTTATTTCTTTTCCGTGCCGTTTCAAAGCCGATGCGTCCGATGCGGCGGATTTCCTCTTCACTGTATACAAGAATATCCGTGGCAATCGCTTGCCCCTCTTTTTCTTCCGTTTTGTGTTCGCCGAAATAGATGCCGCCCGTGAGCTCGCGCACGATGATAAAATCAATGCCTTTCTCTACAATGTCGGCTCGCAAGGGAGAAGCTTCCGAAAGCTGCTTCCAGATTTTTGCCGGTCGGTTGTTGGAATACACGCCCATGCCGGCACGAAGGCGAAGAAGCCCTTTTTCCGGGCGCATATGCCCCGGCACATGGTTCCACTTTTCTCCGCCAACGGCGCCCAGGAGCACACTGTCTGCGTTTTTGCATTTTTCGAGCATTTCCTCGGGAAGCGGATCGCCCCACTTGTCAATGGCACAGCCGCCCATGTCTACGTCCGTATAATGAAACGTGTGACCATATTTTTTTGCAATGGTATCCAGCACCAAAAGAGCTTGCTCCACAATTTCAGGGCCAATTCCGTCGCCACGAATCACTGCAATGTTTTTTTGCATATTCATCAACCTTTCTTTTCTGCCGCCAAGGAGGCAAGAAGGCCACCCTTTTGAATGATATTTTGAATAAACGGCGGAAAGGGCTGTGCCTGATAGGTCTTTCCGGTGGTTTTGTTTTCAATGATGCCGGTGTCGAAATTCACAAACACTTCATCCCCTGCCCCGATTTCTTCTGCCGCCTGCTCGCACTCTAAAATAGCCAATCCGATATTGATGGCGTTGCGGTAGAAAATGCGGGCAAAG
>JAFPCL010000227.1 GCA_017390225.1 Clostridia bacterium | reverse complement strand
TGCATACTTTGACAACATAATCCGATACAAAAAGCTCAGAAGTTGCAAGAAAAGATTGGTTATGGAAAGAAAGATAACGCCATATATTGCACTTGTTCTTCTCAAAAAATCACCCCTTGCAAATATAGCTGTTTGCAAGGGGTGTTTAGAACGAAATCATCCAATAAAGTGTGTAATTTTATCCAAAAGAGTAACAATCCCATTGACGCCCATGGCGATAGGAACATCCAAAATATTTGTAAAGTACATAAGCAAAATCAACACAATCATACCATAGCGTTCATACTGTAAAATTTTATAGTAGATCCGTGTGGGCAAAAGGGCATACAGGACTTTGCTTCCATCTAAAGGAGAAATCGGAAGCAAATTAAAAACTGCCAGACTGCAATTTAAAACAATCCCCATTTCCATCAGACGGAGCACCCACATACCGCCAATATGCGACCATGCATAAACAATATATAATTTCCACAAAATCATAAACAGAAGCGCCAGTAATATATTGGAGCAAGGGCCTGCAAGACTTGTGAGAACAATTCCTCTTTTTTTGTTTTTATACCATGCCGGATTGATCGGCACGGGCTTTGCCCAGCCGAATCTGAAGAAAACCATGCAAAGTGCGCCCCACAAGTCAAAGCTTGCCAATGGATTCAGCGTAAGCCGTCCTGCATCCTTTGGCGTGGGATCACCTTGCAGATACGATACAAAGGCATGGGAAACTTCATGAAATGATAGAGCAATGAGTGCCATGGGAATAATATAGAGATATTCCTGCAAGCTAAACAAAAAATTTCCTAAAATTCCGTTCATTTATGCCTCCTATAAATCAAGTGACAAAAGCTCCTCTGCCGTTTGTCGACGCACAATAAGACGCGGTGCTTCTTCTCCGACCAGCACCATGGCGGCGCCGGGCACGCGATTATACCGGCTCGCCATGCTGAAACAGTATGCCCCGGTAGAAAAAGTTGCCAGAATATCGCCTTCTTTTGCCGGCGGCAAAAGGATACCCTCCGAAATCACATCGCCCGATTCGCAAAGGCGACCTGCGATTGTGACCTTCTGCGTTGCCTCATCACTTACACGGTTTGCGATCACGGCTTCATATTGTGCGTCATACAGTGCATGACGGGGGTTATCGGTCATACCGCCGTCAATAAACACATACGTCTTTCCAACCTTTGTCTTTTTCACGCCGCCCACAGTATAGAGGGTACTGCCGGCAGTCCCGGCAATGGCACGACCGGGCTCAAAAAACAGCATCGGCTTTTTCATTTTCAATTCTTTTGCGGCTTCCGTTACAACGCGCACGGCATTTTGAATAAAATCCGCCGGAGGAAGTGGCGAATCCTCTTCCGTATATCTTATCCCGAAACCGCCGCCCAGATTCAAAATGCAGGCATCTTCTCCCACAAGTGCTTGTGCTTCTTTCAAAAACTGCATCATCAGCTTTGCCGCATCACGGAAGGGCTCCGTTTCAAAAATTTGTGAGCCGATATGACAGTGCAGACCTGCCACGCAAAGCCCTTGCGCTTTGGCATACTGCATCAAGGGCAAGGCTTCTTCAATGGGCATACCGAACTTGGAATCAAAAGAACCGGTACGGATATAATCATGTGTATGGGCTTCTATGCCGGGAACAATGCGGAACAAAAGCTTGATTTTATGAGGATATTCTTTGGAAAGCGCCGCCAGACGGTACACATCTTCCGGTCTGTCCACCGCCGTGTAACCCACGCCCTGCGACAAGGCAAAAGCAAGCTCCTTTTCCGACTTGTTGTTGCCGTGATACATGATGTTTTCGGGGTTCATGCCGCCGGCAAGTGCGGTTCGGAGCTCTCCTTCGGAAACAACATCCGCTCCTATATTTTCTTCAGCGGCAATTTTCAGAATACGTTTTACGGAAAGTGCCTTCGATGCATAGAAAATACGACCGCCGCCTTCATAGGACGAAAGCGCGGATGCAAAATCACGCATATTTTTTCGAAGCACGGTTTCGTTGACAACGTATAAGGGCGTACCAAACTGTTCTGCCAGAGAAACAGCGGAAACCCCGCCAATCATCAATTCTCCGTTTTTTTCTTCCATTCCGGGAAAATTCTGTAACATATATATTCTTCCTTTCGTATACAATGGTAAATATACTTTGAATTTTTTTATTTTTGCATTGACTTATTAAAATTCACAATGCTATAATTCCAACAATACTACGTTTTAAGAAGGGATTATTTTGAAAAAACGAACCTCTGTTTTCGACGAGTTCAAAAAGCACAAGCTCACTTATATTGTTGCCGTCATCTTGCGCCTTGTTCTCGTAGCTTCTATTGTGCTTGCCGCTCTGCGCAGTGATTGGGAAACCATCTTCTACAGTGCTTTGGCACTTCTTCTTTGCACACTGCCTGCGGTGGTCGAAAGAAAATTTCCCGTTGTTTTCCCCGTTGGGCTGGAAGTGACAATCTTGCTTTTCATCTTTGCTGCCAACTTTTTGGGAGAGCTCCGCTCTTTTTATCTTTTGGTTCCGCACTGGGATACTATGCTTCATACCATCAATGGTTTTATCAGTGCCGCTGTCGGTTTTTCTCTGCTTGATCTTATCAACCGTAACAATCGGTCTAAATTTTCTCTTTCTCCTCTATACCTCTGTATTGTTTCGGTCTGCTTTTCCACCACCATCGGGGTTGTTTGGGAATTTTTTGAATACTTTATGGACTGTTTCGTGCATACCGATATGCAAAAGGATACCATCATTTCCGGCATATACTCTGTAATGCTGAACGAAACCGGTGTCAACAAACCTGTGAGCATCCCCGAAATTTACGACATGGCAATCAACGGAGAAATGCTTCCCGTTACAGGCTATCTGGATATCGGTCTTCACGATACCATGAAAGACCTGATTGTCACCTTCATCGGCGCATCTTTATTCAACGCCCTCGGCTACATCTATTTAGCTTCCCGCGGCAAACGCCACAAGCTGCTTGAATTGTTCATTCCGCAAGCCGACACCGAAGAAAACTCTGCTACTCACTGATTTTCAAAAGCTTTGCCGCATTGTTGTAATAAATATCGGCAAATTCTTCTTCCGTCAGTAAAAGCTTTGACACCCGTGCCAATTCGTCGCTGTATGACCACATGGGATAGTCGGAGCCGAAAAGCGTTTTTTTCACGCCGTGCTTACGGATCAGGCGGGTTGCTTCCTCCGGCGTGATCCGAAAAAGAGAGCTGGATATATCAATATAAAGATTATCTCTGCCCAAAAGATATTTTTCTGCTTCTTCCACAAGCTTTGATACCAGTCGTTTTCCCTCTCTTACTATAATCCTTCCTGCCACACCGAGAGGTCTGTCAAGCCAAGATGCAAGCACGGGACCGCCGTATTTTTCCACAGAAAGCTTCAGATAGTCTCCCGACAG
>JAFPCL010000226.1 GCA_017390225.1 Clostridia bacterium | reverse complement strand
TGGAGCTGAATGGGTGGTCTGAAAATCAGGCAATGGAAAGATTTTTGCAATCAAAAGTCTATGCATATTTGGAAAGAGAAGAGACAAAGGTATGGCATTACAGTGCGCTCATGTTGGCGCAACTGTTTAACGAGGAACGTGCCGGACATTTGCTGCTGCCGGAGGTGTGATATGAGTAAAACACTTGCATTTAAAGTATTTTGCATGGAAGCTTACCGTGCAGAAAAAAAGCTGACAGGCAGAGAAGCGATTTTACTATTTAAAAAATATGGTGTTTTGGATTATTTGGATAAATGCTATGATGTTTTGCACACTACGGGAAGGGCATATATGATAGAGGAAATCGACAAGTTTATTGAGGTGCGAAAATCGGCGTAAGAAAAAAGAATTACCACCCGAAAGATATAGTTTTTGTTGTCTTTCGGGTGGCTTTTTTATGCCGAAAATAAATGAAAAGCATATCAGTTCGAAAAGAATGTAAAGATTCATATAAAAATACTTGCAAAGAAAGAAACAATTATGGTAAAATATATATGCAACGCAAACTTAATATGATAATATGGGATGGATTTTTAACATCTCTTTTTTCGCGTGCTTGACAAACTGAATGTAGCAAAAATGCAGATTCCATTTGTTGGGTAATCGAAAAAAGATTCATCCTGTTAAGTTTGTGTTGCAGCAATCGGAGTTTGTGTTTTTCGTGCGTAGCTTCGAGAGCTGCGCACTTTTTTTGGAGGTTTTGCAATGAAGAAAAATAGTTTTATTGTATGCTTGCTGCTGTGTATGGTACTGTGCTTGGGATTTACTGTGACAAGCATGGCGGCGACTGTGGAAAGCGGTGTTTGCGGGGAGAATCTTACTTGGGACTTGGATGATACGGGGAAGCTGACCATCGAGGGCACGGGGGCGATGACGGATTGGGCATCGAGTACAAAAGTACCGTGGTATGCAAAAAGAAGCTCCATTAAAACGGTAGTTATCGGGAATAGCGTGACAAGCATAGGTGAAGGTGCGTTTTATTCTTGCGATAGCCTGACAAGTATCACGATGGGGAATAGCGTGACAAGCATAGGTGAACGTGCGTTTTGTTATTGCTATAGCCTGAAAAGTATCACGATGGGGAACAGCGTGACAAGCATAGGTGCATATGCGTTTGGTTATTGCGAGAGTTTGACAAGTATCACGATTCCGGACAGCGTAACGAGCATAGGTGCATATGCGTTTTCTTCTTGCAATAGCCTGACAAGTATCACGATTCCGGACAGTGTGACAAGCATAGCTGTATATGCGTTTTATTATTGCGATAGCCTGACAAGTATCACGATGGGGAACAGCGTGACAAGCATAGGTGAAGGTGCGTTTGGGTATTGCGATAGCCTGACAAGTATCACGATGGGGAATAGCGTGACGAGCATAGGTGAACGTGCGTTTTATTATTGCGAGAGCTTGACAAGTATCACGATGGGGAACAGCGTGACAAGCATAGGTGAACGTGCGTTTTATGATTGCGATAGCCTGACAGATGTATACTATGATGGCAGCGAAGAGGACTGGAGAAAAATATCCTTTGGAAGCGGCAATACCAATTTGACGATTGCAACGATACATTTCTTAAAAACCATTACCGCAATAGAAATTTTGGCAACTGAAAATAGTAAGCTGCAGGTTACCGTCGCATTGGATGAACCTGTTGCGCAGACAATTGTCATGGTGGCAACGTACGATGCAGAGGGTCGGTTTGTGGGCTTTGTATCGCAAGCGGTTCTCGCAGACAGCCAAACGGCGGTTTTGGAAGTGGAAGCTAAAAATGCAAGCGAAGTGAAAACACTTTTATGGCAAGGCATGGGTACCATGGCGCCGCTATCCGTGGCGGACACAAAAACAATAGAATAAGCTTTGATAACAAAAAGAACATGCAAGACAAATAGCTTGCATGTTCTTTTTGTATAAAATAAATTTAATTTGCAACGGTCGTAGCAGGTGTTTCTGTCGTAGCATCCGCCGGCGTGTCTGTGGGGATGCTAAATGTCGGTTCGGCGATTTCCGGGAGAGCTTCTTCCGGTGCATGACATTCTTCTGCAACACATTGTGTGTAGGGCTGTTGACCGGCGCGGAATTCCGAGTATACGGTAGAACCTTCGATGGCATGGCAGGCGTCGGTAGCCAGCTTGCCACAGTTTTTACAGATGCCGACAACCAGAAGATCGGAGGGGCGTTCGAAATCTGCCGCAGGCTTATCCGCATGAATGGCAGACATGACCGTTTTCCAAGGGGTGATGGCAGGATTGCCCCATACGCCGTTCATGGGCTTGGGAATATCGTAGCCTACCCAACAAGCGGCAACATAGTAGGGCGTGAAGCCGATGAACCAACGGTCATGGTCATTGGTGGTCGTACCGGTTTTGCCGGCAGTTGCAATATCATAGCGGAATGTCGCAGAGCCACCGGTGCCGTAGGAAACAACGGCAGATAAGAATTTTCTCATATGATGTGCCGTGTATTCGCTGATGGCAACATTGGAAAGGGGTGCTTTTTCGATCATCAAACGGTCTTTGTAGTCGTGAATCGTGGTATAGGAATGAGGCTGACGATAGATGCCCTTGTTGTCAAAAGGTAGGTAAGAAGCCGTCATTTCCAGAACGGAAACACCGTCGGTCAGACCACCCAGCGAAAGGGGAGAAAGGCTGACATCGGAGTATACCATGCCGTTTCTTTCTTCTTTATCGATTAGACTGGTAATGTGAAGCTTATTGGTCAAAAAGTCAAAGGATTTTCGTGGCGTCAAATCGTCAAGCACACGGACGGCGGGAATGTTGCGAGAAAGCGCAATGGCGGTTTCCACACTGATGAACCCCAAAAAGTCACCGTTGGCATTGCGAGGCGACCAAGTGGAGCCCGATGCATTGGTATAGGTCACGGGAGAGTCGTCCATGGGGGTTGCCGGCGTGATCACATTTTGATCCAGTGCCGGGGCATAAACACCGATGGGCTTGATGGTGGAGCCGGGCTGACGGAGTGTTTGTGTAGCACGGTTTAATGTGCGGCTACCATCTTTTTCACCTCTGCCGCCGACAATGCCGACAATGGCACCGGTTTTGGGATCTAAAACAACCATGGCAGATTCAATGCAACCTTCTCCGTAGGCATCGGGGAAATAGCTGTCGTCCTGATAGACTTTATCCATGGCGGCTTGCACGGAAGGATCAATCGTGGTTTTGATTTTCAGACCGCCGGTATAAAGAAGGGTTTGCGCCATGGCGGCAGAATAGCCGAGTTCGTGCTCTAAATCATACAGAACCTCTTCAATAACAGTATCAACAAAGTAGGAATACTTACTGCTGTAAGAGATAGAGCCGCGCTTGAATTCCAGCTGTTCGGTGACGGCTTCTTCATACTCGTTTTGGGAAATGAATCCGAGCTCATACATTTTGGCAAGCACGATTTCTTGCTTTTCTTTATTGGCTTCGGGATTCAGATAAGGGTCATAACGGGAAGGAAACTGCGTGATGCCGGCAATACAGGCACATTCTGCCAAAGAAAGCTCACTGATGTTTTTATCAAAATAAACATTGGCGGCAGAAGCAACACCGTTGCACATCTGGCTTAGATAAATGGTGTTGAGATAAAGCTCTAAAATATCTTCTTTTTCCAAATCTTGTTCCAAAAGATAGGCACGGTAGATTTCTTTGGCCTTTCGCTCTAGCGCCACATCATCTTCGCCGGTGACGTTTTTCACCAGCTGTTGGGTGATGGTACTGGCACCGTATACACTGCTACCGCCCCCAAAGAGTCGTGCAATGTAGTTGACCCCGGCTTTTACGATACGCTTGGGATCAAATCCGTTGTGTTTATAAAAACGCTCGTCTTCGATGGCAACGAAAGCATCCTCCATATACTGCGGAATCACGTCAAGATCTGCCCAGACACGATTTTCTTCATCGTATAAAGCTTGAAGTACAATATCTTCACCGGTCTGCGGATCGGTATAGTATATAAAAGATGTAAATTGCATGGTCAATTGGTCAACATCCACCGGCTCGGTGTCTTGCAGGAAAACAACCAGGATTCCGGCAAAGAGTCCCAGTAAAATCGTGCAGGGAATGATACAAGCAAATAAAAATGTTTTAAAAAACGAACGCCAGAATTTTTTCACGTCACTCACCTCATTTGTAGATAGATACTTTTATTATAAAGGATAAACATTAAAAAAGTATTACAAAAGCAAAAAAAGATATATCTGTATAAAAAAGCAAAAAAAGATGCAAGCTAATGCCAAAGGAAGATGATTACAGTGAAAAATAAAGTCATTTATATTCTGGCATTTTTTTTAATATTTTCGGGAAGCTTTTTCGGCTATATGATGCAGAAGCAAAACAAAAAGCAGACAACAAAGCTTCCTGTGCTACCGATGGCGGAAGTTAAAACAGAACCGGAGATCACACCGGTGGTGACAGAGGAAGTGTCCGTGCCTGTGTTTTTGGTACAATCCGTCGGGGGAGAAATTTTAATTCTCCAAAATCCGGGCGAAAGAGAAGTGTGCCGCATATCCTTTTCGGAAGAGCGGCTGTATGACGAAGAAAGAAAGCTTTTGGCAAAAGGCATTTCGGCACAGACAAAAGAAGAGGCTTTGATGATTGCAGAAGCTTTTATTAATTAAAAATTAAGACTGTAAGGGACGGAGAAGATTGTTTTTTTTCGTTCCTCTTTTTTGCACAAAAAACATCGCTTTATTGCCAAGTTAAGGAAAAGATGTTTTTGAATATTTATCACCGTGCGGATTAAAAACGGAGAATCCGTCATCTCGAGGCTTTATATCAATGGCAAGCCTGCCAAAGGATATTTAATAAAAACAAAAATATTCCGTTATTTCTTTAAAAAAGCTCTTGCATAAAACAAAATAAGTGCTATACTTAAAAGAAAAAACAAGAGAGGCTCTTTTATGTATTATGCACTTATTATTTTATCCGTTGTCATGTTCGGCGGCTGTTTTGCGCTCAATGATGTGTACCAAAAAATGCGCGGTAGCAGTCTTAAAATCAGCTTGCAGTTCTCTTTCGTCAGTTCGCTGGCAGGGCTTCTGGTGCTTCTGATTATCAACGGCTTTCGGTTGGAATTTACATGGTTTACTTTAGCACTGGCAAGCGTTGCATCTTTGGTGGGCTTTGGCTTTTCCTTCTGCGGCTTTCGGGCTTTGGGCATGATCAATCTTTCATTGTACTCCCTGTTTTCCATGCTGGGCGGCATGGCGCTTCCCTTTGTGCAAGGCATCTTGTTTTATGGAGAAGGGATGTCGGTTGCCAAAGCGGTTTGCTTTGTTTTAATCAGCATTGCACTTCTTCTGACGGTGGAAAAAGGGGAGAAAAAAAGCGGTATGCTCTACTATATCGGCATATTTGTGCTCAATGGCATGTCCGGTGTGCTGTCTAAAATTTTCACGGAAGCACCGTATGAAAAAACAAGTGCCGCCGGATACTCCATCTGGATTGCACTGACTTCCGTGATTATTTCGGCATTTCTTCTTTTGGTGTTTTTCAGAAAACAAGATACGGTTCCTTCCACGCCGAAAAGCATCGGCGTGGGTGCCATCAACGGGATAACGAACAGAGTCGCCAACTTTTTGTTGGTTATTGCACTCGTTCATGTTGATGCCTCGGTGCAGTATCCCATGGTCACCGGCGGTGTGATGATTGTGTCTACGCTCATTTGCTTCTTCGGAAAAAACAAGCCTTCGAAAAAAGAATTGGCATCGGTTGCGGTGGCATTTTTGGGACTTTTGGCATTGTTTGCAATTCCGGTATAAAAAAGGGGGATAAAAATGGAAATCGCTTTTTCGACGACAATGGATAAAAAGACGGTCAAGGCATTTTACAGAGTCTGTCTTTATGCGAGAAATCCGAAAAAAAGCATGGTTATTTATACGGCTTGCCTATCTGTTTTGGCGGCAATCGACCTTTGGCAGGGATATACATACGGATGGCCGACGAGACAAATTGTTCTTTCGGTGATTATGGCGCTTGCCGCTATTTCTCAGCCTTTCTTATATTATGTTCTGCCTGAAATAAAGTTTCGTGCATACGCCAAAAGACAAGCACCTACAATCAATTTCGTTTTCGGAGATGAGGAAGTTCAAGTTTTTGCCGAAACTTCGGATTTTGAGGATAAAGCAAAAATTAAATATGCCATGATTGACAGAGTGAAGGAAACCAAAGATTATTTTTATATCTATATGAGTAAACGGCAGGCGTTCGTTGTAGATAAAGCAACAGCTGTCGGCGGCACGGCGGAAGAAGTCCGAAACAAGCTCATGTCTTGTTTGGAAAATAAGCGCTATAAAATTTTAAAGTATTAGGGAGTAACGGCACGTGAAAAAAGCATTTTTATATATCATCATCGCAGGCGTGCTGTGGGGAACCTCCGGGCTGTTTGTGCATTTTTTGTCGCCATTGGGCTTTTCGTCGATGCAAATGACGGCAATGCGCGGCGGCGTGTCTGCCATTGTCATGACAATTTATGTTCTTTTAAAAGACAGGTCGTTTTTTCGTATCTCTTTGCGAGAGCTGATTCTGTTTATTTGTAGCGGTCTTTCCGTTTTTGGCACGGCATTTTTCTATTTTTCTGCCATACAGGCATCCAATGTGCCCACGGCGGTCGTTTTGATGTATACCGCACCGATTTTTGTGATGCTGTTCTCCGTGGCGTTTTTGGGAGAGAAAATGACACTTCAAAAAGGCATTGCCGTTGGGCTGATGTTTGTTGGCTGTGCCCTGGTGTCCGGCGTTGTCGGGGGGCTGGCTTTTAGCATGAAGGGATTTGTGCTCGGGATGCTTTCCGGCATTTGCTACAGTAGCTATAATATATTTACCAAAATCGAAATGCGGTCGGGGGCTTCCTCTATGTCTGCTACCATGTACAGCTTTGTTGCCATGGGCACGGCGGCGGTTTTGTGCTGTCGCCCCGCAGAGCTTGTTTCCTGTGCCGCCCAAAATCCGGAGAAATCGATTCCGTTGATTTTGGGCATCGGTGTAATTACCTGCGTGCTTCCGTATTTCTTTTATACCCTTGCCCTAAAAGCTCTTCCGGCAGGCACGGCATCGGCACTGAGCATCGTGGAGCCTTTATCGGCTACGGTATTTAGCATGATATTTTTAAATGAACGAATATCCTTGCCTTCGGCATGTGGAATGATTTTAATTTTAACAGCCATTGTACTTTTGAGTAAAAATAAAGAGTAAGGAGAAGGTCAAATGCTGAAAATCACAAAAGCAACGGTGGAATACCGTATCGCACCCTTGGGGGTGGAAAATGATCACCCGCGGTTTGGGTGGCAGACTTCCTGCGACCAAAGAAATTTTGCGCAGGAATCTTATAGCATCGTTGTAAAAGAAGGAGAAAAAGAAGTATGGAACAGCGGCAAAGTTAAAAGCCCTGTCAGCGACAACATTGTGTATGAAGGCGAAGCCTTGCGCCCTGCTACCATATACAACGTATATATCACCGTGTTTGGTGCCAATGGGGAAGAAGTTTCTTTGGATACACAGTTTGAAACGGCACTGAAAAATGAAAATTTCACCGCAAAGTGGATTGGGCAAGCCGCCCCCCGTGCGGATTGGGCACCGTATTTCAGAAAAGAATTTACGGTAGGAAAGAATTTATCCCGTGCGCGTCTTTACGTGTCGGGCATGGGCTACGGAGAAGCATGGCTCAACGGGGCACGGGTGACGGACAACGTGCTGGAGCCGATGAACACCAACTATGAAAAAATCGTGGATTATGCCGCTTATGATATCACAGCACAGCTGGCAGAAGGCGAAAATGCCGTCGGCGTTATTGTCGGTTGCGGCTTTTTCAATCAGGACAGAGTGTGGTGGGGCGGTCTGCATTATGGTGCGGTGCGTCTTTTGGCAGAACTGCATCTTTGGTATGAAGACGGCAAGCACGAAACTGTTGTCACCGATGAAAGCTGGCTGTGCGACTACAGCCCGATTACTTTAAATAATGTACACGACGGCGAAACCTACGATGCCCGTTTGGAACAGCCCGGTTGGTGCACCGTCGGCTTTGATGCACGGCGTTGGGAAAATGCTATAGAAATGCCTGCCCCCGGTGGTGTGCTGACTTGTCGCCAAATGCCGCCCATTAAGAGATACCGCCGTGTGATGCCGAAGTCTATTCGTCAATTGCATGAAGATTCAGTGAAGGCATATGGCGGTGACGATCAGACGTGGATTGTCGATATGGGTGAAAATTTTGCCGGTTGGCTGAAGCTGAATCTGCCCCAAGCACCGGCAGGCTCGGAGTGTGTGCTTCGCTTTGCGGAGCGGATTATCGACGGCAGTCTTGACTATTCCACCTGCGGCGCACGCCATGCCATGGCACTCCAGCAGGATCGCTATATTTCCGCAGGCAAACCCGGTGGCGAAGTGTTTGAGCCGCGGTTCTGCTACCACGGATTCCGCTATGTGGAAATCACCGGGGTATATAACGTGGAGCTACCGGAAAATATGATTGAAGGCTATGCCGTCAACACGGATTTAGAAGAAAACGGAAATATTCAGACAGACTACGAGCCAATCAACAAACTGCAGGAATTGGGATACAAGACAATCTTATCTAACTTCCACGGCTATCCCGAGGATTGCCCCGTGCGTGAAAAATGCGGTTGGCTTGGTGATGCACAACTGGTGAGCGAGGTTGCCATTCAGAATTTTGACATGGCGACAAGCTATGAAAAATATATGGAAGATATCAGAACCAGCCGTGAGGTATATGGTACATGGCAGATGATTGCACCCGGCAAACGTACCTGCGGCGATGCTACGCCCTTGTGGGGAAGTGCGCAGGTTGTGATTCCGTGGATGATGTATCTGTACTATGGCGACAAAGCCATGCTCGAAAAATACTATACGGAAATGATGGATTGGGTAGAACATGAAAAAGCAGACAGCAAGGATTATATCATCACGCGCGGTTTGGGCGACTGGAATCCGCCCGGCGGCAATGAGCATCCCGAACGTATTCCTGTGCCTGTGTCTTCCACGGCAGAATTTTTCCATGTGGCGGTGCTGATGGAAAAGATTGCAAAGGTTCTTGGAAAAGAAGACGATGCCTCTGCCATGGCGGCACTTGCAGAAAAAATCAAAGAAGCCTTTAACAGAGAATTTTTGGATAAAGAAGCACCTTCCTACGGAACGATGGGTGCCGACGGTGTGGCACTTGCCTACGGACTTTGCCCCGAAGAACTGCGAGAAGACGTAGCCAAAGACTGCGTGAAGATTATCGAGGAGCGCAACGGCGGCGGCTTCCACACGGGCATTTTCGGCAACAAATATATGGTGCCGGCTCTGACGGAAATGGGCTTGGGCGATGCCATGATGGAAACACTTTTCCACGAAGAAAAGCCCTCCTTCATGGTGATGATGAAGGAAGGCGCCGGCAGTGTTTGGGAAGAATTTCCCCGTGGTGATGTGGAATTCCTGCGTAAGGCAGGCGAAGGGTCGCAAAACCATCCCATGCACTTTGCCTTTGCAAGCTGGTTCTACACCCACTTGCTGGGGTTAAATGTATTGGAAGATGCACCTGCCTATCGCCGTTTCCTCGTGAAGCCCTATGTGCTTCAAAAAGTACGGGCTGTATCGGGAACAAGAAAGACTTCTTA
>JAFPCL010000021.1 GCA_017390225.1 Clostridia bacterium | reverse complement strand
AGGTCTCTGCCGCAAAGCGCAAGGGAATCATGGTTTTTCCGTGAAGGTTTATCGCTTGATTGTCCGTAACATCCATGGCATTCGTGCCAAGATAGGCGATTTTTTCATTTTCTTTCATGGCAAGCAGTGTTTTTGAAGATATGACATAGGATTCTTCTGCCGAAAAACCGTCCTGCGCCTTGCGCCAACGGTAATTAAAGCGATCATCGGGGGCAGAATCACCCTTGTCGTAGAAATGCATCACGGTGCCGTCGGTGATGGCATTGTCTGCCCATTTGAAATCAAAATAAGAAACATCATCACTTAATTCCAGTACCGACAGCGGAATTTTCACTTGCAGTTCTTTTTCGCTCATGGTATAAGGCGCATCTGCCACCTTCTTCCAGTTCCATCCGTCTTGATGCTTTTCAACGGACAGTGTTTTTCCGTCACGAGAACGGTTCACCAAATAATCATAGCCGTACCAGCCGGTGGTGTAGTCGCCGTCGCTGTTGATAAACAGGTTCATGAAGGTTTCCGTGTCTGTGCCGACAAAGCTTTCTTTCGTGCACACATAGAAGGAAACAGCATCCCCAAAGAGAGAAACCTTTGCCGTGTCGATATCGTTTCTGCCCGTTTCATTCACATAAACGGCATTTCCTGCATTGGCAGGCTCGTTTCTGTGGGTGGTATCATTCAAATGGTCATAGTACACGGGCAAAACGCCTTCCCATTGGGCAAAGCTTGCCGCAAGGTCGATGTCCTTTGCGCCCGATGCCGTGGGAATATCCCGCACACCCTTGTATTGACGAATCTTCTGCACCGTCTGCTGATAATAGTTGTCGCCGAGCTTGCCGTTTTCCGGCTCTAAATCACGGGAAAATTCCGTATTGAAATTATCTACATAGAGATGTCTTTTCACCTCGTCCTCGGGATCGCAAATATAAGTGTTGGCAACATTCTGCCCTACTCCATCATCCTGCCATCTGCCTGCCCACCATTCATTCCAACCGGTGAGCATCACAAGCGGCGGATTCACTTCATAGGCACGACTCCACTGCTCGGTGTAGCCAAGACCCCAAGGCGTGGATTCCAGTTCAAATTCAAAATCGTTCTTTCCGTCGGTGGGTTGTCCGTTTGCCGTGGTGTAGCTTCTGCCGCGGCTGGAATTGGCATGGAAGCCGCAAGCGACGGTCACTTGCTCCGTCAAGCCTTGGCGATTCGCACCGGGATTTTGCGGATATTCTGCAATCCACGGCCATTTTTCCTTGCCGTCGCCTGTCCAATCGTTGAAAGCCCAACTACTGCGGAAGGTAAAGGCAGATTTTATCTCTTTGTCTTTAATCCCACTGCTGTCACCCAAAATCAGCGGCTTGCCATTCCACTTAAAGAGCAGATCGTCATACTGACCGCTCTTGATAAAATAGTGATACACATTCGTTGTCTGGCGCTGTGTTCTGCCTTCGTCGAAGCCGAACAGGAAGGCAATCTGTGGCGTGGTGCCGCCTGCCGCACGAATTTCTGACCAAACATCAAAAATTTTCTGCAAAATGCCCGGATAGCATAAATCATTGGAATTATCCAAGAAAATAAAATCCACACCACTATTTACCAACATACGAGCATGCTTGCGGATAATCCAGTCGTCCTCGGAGCGGTAGTAGCCAAAATACGGCTCGCTCCAGTAGTGCTGATAGCCCAAGGGCCCTTGCGGAATCATATCCCACACAGCATCCACGCCGCCGGCATTGTATGCCGCCGTGTGGTCGAAAAGCTCTCTGTTTTTGAAGGTGTGCCACACGAAATAGAACATACCGACCTTTTTGTTGGTGCTATACGTTTTCACATCTGCCGTCGTCGGCGAAAAGCGCCCCAAATCGTCCATGGCTACCCATGTATCACTCATGACATCTCTTTCGGGCACATGCTCGTTCACTTCCCGTGTTTTTGTTCCGAACTGCATTCGGTTTAAATCTACCGTACCGTGCACATGCTCAATGGTAACATCATGCTTGCCGCTTATGGCATCAAAATAAAACGTGGTTTCCGTCCAGTAATCGTAGTGGCTGTAGTGCTTGAGATTCCCCTCTGCCAGCACTTGATCGTCAAGCCATATTCTTATATAAGGAATACTGCTGTAATTGTAGTGGCGGATGGTGAGAGACGTCACGTTGCTTGCACCAAAATCCAGTCCCGGATATAAAAGCTTCACGGGGTTCTTCACGCGAATCTGCTTGTAGCCTTCCGTGTCGGTGGTGTCGCTGATAACAACGTCCATGTTGTTGTCCAAAAGCTCCATTTCCATCCAATCTAAAATATTCTTCGGTGCAGGCACATCAATAAATTCCTTCGGAATATCGGCTTTGGTTGCATATGTATCTTTGGAATACGAGATTTTATCCACGTAAAACTGCCATGTGCCGCTATCTTGCACCGATGCTAAGCGGAACGTGTTGGTTCCCTTTTTTACCGGAATATAGGTCGTTGTTTGCGTATATCTGCCCCAAATGCCGTTGGCAATGTTGTGCGCTTCCAGATATGTCCCTTCAAAGCTTGTGTCCGCGGCATTGAGATAATAATGCATTTTCACGGGAGCGCCTGTCATATGGGCATGGTCATAGGAAATTTTGATTTTTTTAAATCCGTCTATCGGCGATTCAAAGGTTATTTTCGCGCCACCACTTCCCTGCGGCTGATCCCGATAGCAAATCTCAATGCGCCCATTCTCAGCTATCGCCGGCGCAATCGCCTCCATTTCACTTGCCAAAATGTCCACATACACGGTTTCCTGCGGCAGTTTTTCAGCAAAAGCGCCGATGCACATCCAAAGCATCAGGCACAAGATAAAAACAAAAACCAAATTCTTTTTCATCCGTTTTCTCCCTTTCCTCGGTTCAAAAACCTCCCGAACCGACCCATTATGTTTTCATTCTATCACATAATATAGTAAATTGCAATAAAATTTAACTTTTTGTCTTTGTTTTTTGTGATTATTTTTTTAAAAAAATCTAAAAAATCTATTGACAAACCACAAAAACCGTGCTATAATACTTCTTGCATTTGAGAGATAATCTCACGAAAGCAAATGTGCTGTTAGCTCAGCTGGATAGAGCGTCTGGCTACGGACCAGAAGGTCAGGGGTTCGAATCCCTTACGGCACGCCAAAAAGAAAAGACATCCTTTAGGGTGTCTTTTCTTTTTGTTTTGATGAAAGGGATT
>JAFPCL010000225.1 GCA_017390225.1 Clostridia bacterium | reverse complement strand
TTTCTTTGTTTTTCTTTGATTTTCTCAAATGCCATTTTATTTTTAATCTTCTGCCGCTATGGTTCCATCGTAGGGAAAGCTCTCCATCAGTTCCAATTTGAACTTGTTCATTCGGTGCTTTTTGTCGATTAAAGCTTTCGTTTCGACGTTTTCACAGACACCGGTGCGAATGTATTTATCCAGCACTGCATAGGTAAAGCCCAGATTGTCTTCATCGGTTTTGCCGCAAAGTCCGTCGGAGGGGACTTTGTCCACAAATAAAGACGGAAGCCCCAAGGCTCTTCCCAGCGCGATGACCTCTTGCACCGTCAGATGGGACAGCGGGCTGAAATCGCCCACGGAATCGCCGTAGCGCGTGGAATAGCCGACCCAGTCTTCCGACAGATTGCAGGTGTTGACCACTCTGCCGTTCATCATCTGCGACACCGCATAAACGGTGCTCATGCGAAGACGAGGCGATAAGTTTTGCCGTGCCTGCGGCGTGAGCGCGCCGACCTTTGCTTCCAGCTCATCCGCAATGCCCTCAAAAGCATTTTTAATGTTGATTTCATAAGACTTGATATCAAGATGCTGCACAAGGGCGCGCGCCACATCAATGTCTGATTGCTCGCCGTTGGGCATCAAAACGCCGACCACTCGATCTTTTCCCAAGGCATACGCACAGATTGCCGCCGCCACAGAGCTGTCTTTTCCGCCGGAAATCCCCAACACGGCGACAGAATCTTTTCCGTTTCTCATAAACCAATCACGAATCCATTGTGCCAGATCCTCTTTTACTTTTTCTGCGTTAAATTCCATATGCATACTCCTTTTTAGCTTTTGCCAACATAAAACATCTTTTTTATTATAGCAAACATCGGCTCTATATGCAAGAGATAAAACCTATGTCTTTTTTATTTTGACAAAATTTCTTTACTTTTTCTGTTTTCCGTGCTATGATAAATGATATCATTTCATTGAGGGAGGATTATGTATGAGCGCATCTGATTTTTGGGGTCTGATTGATAAAATCTCTGCTATTTTAGGACTTTTGTCTTTTTCATCTATTATTTGGTATATACAAAACATTCGTGCCGCCAAGCGTCGTGCCAATGCCATTAAAAAAGGAAAGAACGCCTCCCCTGCCATTTTAGCCGTCAGTGTCGGCATCGGAAGTCCGATTGAAGTTGATGTCATCAGCTATATAAACAACGATGTTCGGCTTCGCAAAGAGCTCGGCATTGCAAAAACGCCGGAGCTTCCGGAAAATATGTATTTTTCCATTACAATTCCCGAGCGCATTGATTTTTTAAATGCCCACAGCACGGAAACGGCGCTCCGCGACTTCGACCGCAAACTCGACACCGTCAGCAGTCAGCTCAAAGAGCTCGGCATCAATCGCCTGCATCTCTTTTATTGTGGGCCCTCGGTTCTTGCCGCAAAAATCGGCGCTAAGTTCTCCAATCGCTGTACCGTTTTAGCCTACCACTACACCCATGATTTGCCGCAAAAATACACATGTATCGGCCCGGTAGAGTAATAAAAAGCAGGATTTTCCAAGGAAAGTCCTGCTTTTTATTCAAGCTCACATACGCCGAAGAACCACACCGGAAGCGGCAACTAACAAGGAATCTTCGGTTTCCGG
>JAFPCL010000224.1 GCA_017390225.1 Clostridia bacterium | reverse complement strand
ATGTAGTCTCTCTTTTCCTTCAGCTCGGGATAGCCTTGATGAGATTCTTCAATCACGGTGTCAACAACTTTATAAAGGAAAGTGCCTTCAATGCCCAGAAGCTTTCCGTGGCGAGCGGCACGGCGCAGAAGACGACGAAGCACATAGCCTCTGCCTTCGTTGGATGCCATAACACCGTCGGCAATCATGAAGGTGGTGCTGCGGATGTGGTCGGTGATGACACGCAGGGAAATATCCTTGATTTCATCATCGTGATATTTTACGCCGGCAATTTCGGAAATTTTGCCCATGATGTGCTGAACGGTGTCGACTTCAAACAGATTGTTGACGCCCTGCACCAAACATGCCAGACGCTCCAAGCCCATACCGGTGTCGATATTGGGATTGGGAAGGGGAATGTATTCTCCGGCTTCGTTTTTATCAAACTGCGTAAAGACCAGATTCCAGATTTCCATGAAACGGTCGCAGTCACAGCCCAGCTTGCAATCCGGCTTGCCACAGCCCTTGTCGGCGCCGCGGTCGAAGTGGATTTCGGAGCAGGGGCCGCAGGGGCCAAGTCCCAATTCCCAGAAGTTGTCTTCCTTGCCCATGCGAACGATGCGCTCGGCAGGTACAATCTTGCTCCAAATGTCGAAAGCTTCATCGTCGTCCTGATAAATGGTAATCCACAGGCGATCCTTGGGCATTTCAACAACTTCGGTCAGAAATTCCCAAGCCCACGGAATAACTTCTTTTTTGAAGTAGTCACCGAAGGAGAAGTTGCCCAGCATTTCAAAGAACGTGCCGTGACGAGCCGTTTTACCCACGTTGTCAATGTCGGGAGTGCGGATGCACTTCTGGCAGGTGGTCACACGTTTGCGGGGTGGGGTTTCTTTACCGGTGAAATAAGGCTTTAAGGGTGCCATACCGGCGTTGATTAACAAAATAGAAGGGTCGTTTTGCGGAACTAAGGGGAAGGAGGGCATGCGCAGATGCTCCTTGCTTTCAAAGAAAGAAAGATACTTTTCCCGCAAATCATTCAGTCCCGTAAATTGCATACAAATCATTCCTTTCGATATATCTGTAAAAAATTACTCCTATTGTATCATGAAACGGAAAAGATTGCAAGTATATTTTTCAATATGTTTTTAAAAAGAATTTTCAGAAAAAGTATTGCTAAATTTTTGAATATGTGATATATTAACTATGTGTATACGGATAAAAGAAAATATCCGTTGAACAGTAAACCATAAAATTTAGGAGGAATATCATCATGAATCAGAATGAGCGTTATCTTTCTGCCAAAGAAATGTACGCCAAAATCGGTGTTGACACCGAGGCTGCTTTGGCAAAACTGCAAGACATTCGTATTTCCATGCACTGCTGGCAGGCAGACGATGTCCATGGCTTCGAAGGCATGGGCGCACTGACCGGCGGTATCCAGACCACAGGTAACTATCCCGGTATTGCTCGCAATCCCGAAGAAGTGTTTGCCGATCTGGACAAGGCACTGTCCCTGATCCCCGGCACCCACAAAATCAATGTTCACGCCAACTATGCCATCGGCGAACCCGGTGAAGTCATCGAACGTGACAAGCTGGAACCCCGTCATTTCGCCAAGTGGGTAGAACTGGCAAAGAAGCACAACTGCGGTTTGGACTTCAACCCCACCATTTTCTCTCACCCCATGGCTTCCGAAGGCATGACCCTTTCTCATCCCAACAAGGAAATCCGTGATTACTGGGTGCGTCACTGCATCGCTTGTATCCGTATTTCCGAATACTTCGCAGACGAAACCGGTTATCCCTGCGTTATGAACATCTGGACCGGCGACGGTTGCAAGGATGTTCCCGCCGATCGTATGGGTCCCCGTGCTCGCTATGCAGACTCCATCGACCGTGCACTGGCTTGCGGCTATGATAAGTCCAAGGTTTATGTTACCGTTGAATCCAAAGTTTTCGGTATCGGCGTTGAAGCATACACCGTAGGTTCCGGCGAATTCTCCCTGTGCTATGCAATTTCCCGTGGCATCACTCCTTTGATGGACAACGGTCACTATCATCCCACGGAAGTTGTTTCCGACAAGATTCCGGCTCTTCTGTGCTTCTCCGATAAGATTGCTCTGCACATCACTCGCCCGATTCGTTGGGACTCCGACCACGTTGTTTCCTTCGATGATGAAACCCGTGAAATGATGCTCGAAGTTGTTCGTTGCGATGCTCTGGACAGAGTATTCTTGTCCACCGACTATTTCGATGCTTCCATCAACCGCGTCAGCGCTCTGATTATCGGTATGCGCAACGTACAGAAGGCACTTCTTAATGCTCTTCTGACCCCCAGCGAAGATCTGAAGGCTCTGCAGGATGCCGGCAACTACTCCAAGCTTCTGGCACTGCGTGAAGAATACAAGCTGATGCCTCTGGGCGATGTTTGGGCAGAATTCTGTGTCCGCAACAATGTTTGCCCCTGCAACAACTGGTATTCCGAAATCGAAAAGTACGAAGAAGAAGTTCTCTCCAAGAGAGTCTGAGCTTAAATTCCATAAAAAAAGCAGAAACGTCGATCAGGCGTTTCTGCTTTTTTTTTTATCAATCCGGGCAAATCCCCGTGATATCGACAATGGCATCGATGGGAATCACCGTGCCGTCCAGCATCCGAACCGTGCGCTCTTCGGGGTGGAGCTTTTTAATGCCGGAGAGAGTTGAGTATGTGCCGCCTTCTTTTTTTTCATCGGGCACAAAATAGGTGATATAAGCTTTTTCTCCTTCTTCAGGATGTAGGGTAAGCCAAAGGAGAATGCCGTTAATCTGCTCTGCGGCATAGGCATCCGGCAAAACGTGCATATCAGTGTGGCGCGCGGTTTCCTCCACGGCATCTTCAAAGCCCGTCAGTGCCGCAAAGGGAGCAAACTGCACGGCTCGGCTTTCGCGGGACATGGATGTGCGATGCGATTTCGGACGGGACAAATGCAAAATATCATCGTATTTGGACATAGTGGCCTCTTTTCTTATGCTTTATGACCGCCAATTTGCATATTGCGCTCAATGGCGGTTGCACCTTCTTCAAAATTCATTCCTTTTAAAATGATGTTTTTGCCGAAACGGCGCTTTAAAAGAATAACGGCTTCCTGCATGCGCCGTTCTTTTTTTTCTGCTTCTTCGGCACGGGTTAAGGCTTCGTAGTCAGTGAATAAATCCATTTGCTCGGGGGCGTTTTTTTCGGAACACAGAGATTCGTGCAAAATATGATTTGCCGTAATATTAATGCGGCGCACAGTCAGCTCTTTATCGATGATGCGATCAAAAAGCGATAAAACCTGTGGCAGAACAATGGCTTCCGAGGATGTTCTTCGGGGGAGATTCACCGTGCCGTGGCCGTGCTTGGGAATATAACGTCCATAGTGATCTACGGTAATCTCACCTTTGTAATCCACTCTTTTTTTCTTGTCGGATAAATTTTCGGCATCATAGCCGATGGTGAGCACAATCTGGTCGCAAGTGAGCCGCTTTTCCACCAAGTCCAAAATCAGAAGATCCGTCATTTCCTTCACGATACACCGTGCGGATCTCGCATTATAGGGACACATCAGCACCTGCCCGGAGCTGAGGCTTTGGTTTTCGGGACGATAGGCTTTGATGTCACGAATCTCACAGGGCTCGAATCCCCAAGCATGGTCAATGAGAAGTTCAGCCTGCACACCAAACAATTTGAACAGCGTGTCCTCCCCGTAGGATGACAGGGAAAAACGAGCAATGTCGCCCATGGTGAACAGATGGTTGGCTTCTAATTTTTTGGCATAGCCGCCACCAATGCGCCAAAAATCCGTGAGCGGACGGTGATTCCAAAGTTTCTTTTTATAGCCCTCTTCATCCAAAAAGGCAATGCGCACGCCGTCTTCATTAGCAGGCACATGCTTGGCAACGATGTCCATGGCGATTTTTGCCAGATATAAATTCGTGCCGATGCCGGCGGTGGCGGTGATGCCTGTTTCTGTTGATACTTCGTGAATCACACGTGCGGCAAATTCTTCAGCAGATATATGAAGCGCGGCAATGTACGGCGTGATGTCCATGAAAACCTCGTCTACGGAATACACATGGATATCTTCGGGGGCAACATGTCGTAAATAGATTTCATAAATTTTCGTGCTGTACTTCATATATAGCGCCATGCGCGGTGGCGCAACAATATAGGAAAGAGCAAGATCGGGGTTTTCAGCTAAAGTAGGTGCATCGAAGGAATCGCCGCAAAACTGCTCGGTAGAGCATTTTTTTTGGCGCTTTTCGTTAATTTCCTTGACTTTTTGCACAACTTCAAACAGACGGGCACGTCCCGGGATTTTATAAGTCTTCAGTGCCGGCGTGACGGCAAGGCAAATGGTTTTTTCCGTGCGAGAATCGTCTGCTACCACAAGATTTGTCAGCATCGGGTCAAGTCCGCGTTCGATACATTCGACAGAGGCATAAAAGCTCTTGAGGTCAATACATAAATATTTTTTTTCCAAACTTCTATGCCTCCTTTGTTAAGTATAATGACATTATACATCGTTTTCTATGGAATGTCAATATATTGGACTGAAATTTTTTCAAGAAATTTATAACATTTTGAAATATTGACAAACAAGGGGAGTTGTATAAATAAAAAGGATAGAATTTAAAAAAGTTGTTGAACAATGATAAAAAATATGGTATAATTAAGATGACATTGTAATGAGGAAGGATGTTTTTCGTGACAAAAACCAAACGTATTTTTTCAATTTTTCTCACCTTTGTTCTCGCATTGTCTTTGATGACGGGCATGATTGTCCCGTCTTCTGCGGCAGAGAAAAAGCCTTATCAGCAATATTGGGAGCCCTGGGGCAGTGTGCTCTATGACGGCTGGTCATTCGGGGCTTCCGGTTGCGGCATTATGTCGACGGTCAATGCCATCAATTATGCAACAGGTGTATTTATCAATCCCATAGAAATGGCAAACTGGGCACATTCTATTGGTGGCTACACAGGAACGGCAGGTTCTTATAACAATGTGCTTTGGCCGAATCTGGAAGCAGCTTTCGGCAGAAAATACGGATTCACCGTGCCCAACACAGGCACATGGGGCGGCGCCGGCAGTGCAGAGCTGAAGAATCACTGTGCCAATGGCGGTGTAGCGGTTGTCAATATCTACGGTCACTTTATAGCATTGGTGGATTATAATCCCGCTACCGGTCGTTATTTGGTCTATGATTCCTACGCCGGTGTTAACGGCAATCCTACCACGGTCAACGGCGACTGGCTCACTGTTGCCGACCTCAGCGGCAATTATTACTACATGAACGTGTTCTGGTACTGCCTGATCAGTGGGGCAAAGAATTTCCGCTCTAATATCGACGATCCTGTCAATGAAAAAACCGTGTCCGGCGAAACGATGGATGTCCGCGGCTGGGCGATGGGTCCCGAGCCGATGAAGGAAATCAGCTACAGTATTGACGGCACGGAAATGGGCACACTTCCTTTTGTGTTCCGCGGTGATGTGGATGATGCCTACGGATATTATGAAGAGCCCAACAACGGCTTTGATGGATGTGCAGATATTTCCATGCTGGACAACGGCACGCACACTTTAAAAATTACGGCATTGGATGCGGCAGGGGAGAAGCATGATGTTGGTTCCCGCACGTTTGTAGTGAACAATCCTTCCGTGAACCTTGCACAGCCGGAAGAAAACAGCACGGTATACAATGCAGTGACAATCAGCGGCACCATAGCGGCAGGGGAAAGCGATGTTTTGGAAATCACCGCTACTGTTGACGGTACGCCTGTTCCGTTATCCATGACAGGAAACAGCTTCACGGGGCAAATGGACACACAAACTTTGCAAGCGGGTAAGCATATTGCAGAGGTTCGCATGAGCCTTGCGGACGGCACGAGCTACCGCCGCCAAAGAAGCTTTGTGACAACAGAACAAAAGGCAGTTTCCTTTGCATCGGAACAGACACTTTTGTCCGGCTACCCGATTAAAGATAACGACGACTTTGTTCGCAGTATCGACAATGATTTGAACATCCCCACGCCTGTGATTGAAAATGAATATTGGAACCTCAAAACCGATAAACATGTCGGTTTTATGACCAATCCCACAGATTTTGCCACTCCCTACACCGTGTCCTTTGACCTGTCCCACGTGGATATGGGCACGGCTTGGACAGACGGCATCTATGCCTCCGTTGCGGCATATGCCGACGACTTTGCCGACTGGCCCGAATCTGTAT
>JAFPCL010000223.1 GCA_017390225.1 Clostridia bacterium | reverse complement strand
GGAGCCGTCGGGCTCGTCGCCGCCGGAGAAGCCGCCGGGAACGAAAAGAATCTGCGATTCGGAAAGAAGCTTTGCAAAGGTTTCTGCAGACTTAGTAACGCCCTCGGAGGTCAGGTTGTTGATAACAAAGACCGTGGGCTGGAGTCCTGCTTTTTCCATGCGGCGTGCCGTGTCGTATTCACAGTTGGTGCCGGGGAATACGGGGATGAGTGCCTTGGGCTTTGCCATGCCGATTTTCGGCGCTTTGCGGCTTTCTGCCATATGGGTGAAAGCTTCGATTTTCTTATCCTCAAAGGGAATGTTGCAGGAGAACACAGGCTCTAACTTGTCTTCATAAAGCTTTTGGAGCTTTTCGATGTCCATATCGGAAGTCTTGTAGGTCAAGCGGAAGCTTTCGGTTGTTGTGCCCAAAAGCACAAAGTCTTTGTCTTCCACATCGCCGCTGAGCTCCAGAACAAATGCGCCGTAGCTGTAGCAGAAGAGCTGAGGAACGGTCACGGAAGCATCGATAGCAAGACCGATGCGGTTACCCAAGGTCATCTTGAAGAGACCTTCCATGATGCCGCCGAAGCCGGGTGTCCAGGCAGAGAGGACTTTGCCTTCTTGTACCATGTGATACACTTTATCGTAAAGAGCCAACAGGCTTTCGCCGGTGGGCAAGCCGTTTTCATCGTACTTCGGATAAAGAGCGACCACGCGGCTACCTGCCTTTTTGAATTCGGGAGAAACAAGACCGCTTGCCTTTGCCTTGGAGATAGCAAAGGATACAAGTGTGGGCGGCACATGCAGGCTTTCAAAGCTACCGCTCATGGAGTCTTTACCACCGATCGCGGCAACCTTTAAGTCTTTCTGTGCCATGAATGCGCCCAGAAGTGCCGCCATGGGCTTGCCCCAACGGTGGGGATCTGCGCCCAAACGCTCAAAATATTCCTGGAAGGTCAGATAACATTCTTTCATGGAAGCACCCGTGGCAATCAGCTTGCTGACGGATTCTACAACAGAGAGATATGCACCGTGGTACGGGCTCTTTTCCATAATGTAGGGATTAAAGCCCCAAGCCATCACGGAGCAATCGTCGGTTGTTCCTTCAAGCACCGGGAATTTTGCCGCCATGGCTTGTGCCGGCGTAATCTGTTCGCTGCCGCCGAAGGGCATCAGAACCGTGCCTGCACCGATGGTGGAGTCGAAGCGTTCGGAAAGGCCGCGCTTGGAGCAGACGTTGAGGTCTTGCACCAGGAAGGTGAGTTCCTTTTCAAAATCATCGACAATGGTCTTATCATAGCTTTCGGCTTTATCCACCACAGCGGTCATGCGCTTGGGTGCGCCGTTGGAATTTAAGAATTCACGGGAAACGTCCACAATGCGGTCGCCTCTCCAATCCATTTGCAGACGGGGATTTTCCTGCACATAAGCGACTACCGTAGCCTCTAAGTTTTCTTCCCCTGCCATGCGAATAAAGGCATCCACATCCTGCGGCTCGACGACCACTGCCATACGTTCCTGAGATTCGCTGATGGCAAGCTCTGTGCCGCCTAAATCTTCATATTTTTTCGGGACTTTATCCAAATCAATCACGAGACCGTCTGCCAATTCACCGATAGCAACGGAAACACCGCCGGCACCGAAGTCATTACAACGCAGAATGAGCTTTGCGGCTTCGGGGTTGCGGAACAGACGTTGGAGCTTTCTTTCTTCGGGCGCATTACCCTTCTGGACTTCTGCACCACATTCCTCCAAAGACTTGGTGTTGTGGGATTTGGAAGAGCCGGTTGCACCGCCGCAACCATCTCTGCCTGTTCTGCCGCCCAAAAGGATAACCACATCGCCATCCTTGGGGGTTTCGCGGCGGACATTTTTAGCAGGAGCAGCACCGACAACAGCACCGATTTCCATGCGCTTGGCGGCATAGCCGTCATGATAAATTTCATCGACCTGCCCGGTGGCAAGACCGATCTGGTTGCCGTAGGAGCTGTAGCCTGCGGCGGCGGTGGTGACAAGCTTTCTCTGGGGAAGCTTGCCGGGAATGGTTTCCTCTAAAGGACGAAGGGGATCTGCCGCACCGGTCACGCGCATTGCCTGATAAACATAGGCTCTACCGGACAGGGGGTCACGGATAGCACCGCCGATACAGGTGGCGGCACCGCCGAAGGGCTCAATTTCCGTGGGGTGGTTGTGGGTTTCGTTCTTGAAAAGAAGAAGCCATTCTTCCTCCCCATGCTCGGTGGTCACCGTGGTTTTCACGGTGCAAGCGTTGATTTCTTCGGATTCATCAAGACGGGTCAAGTCCCCGGTTTTCTTTAAATAACGTGCACCCATCGTGCCAAGCTCCATGAGGCTGACGGGCTTTTGACGGTTCAAAAACTCTCTTGCCTGCATAAAGACTTCGTATGCCTTTTGATGAATTTCATCGGCAAAGGTCACGTCTTCAATCACGGTGTTGAAGGTGGTGTGGCGGCAATGGTCGGACCAATAGGTGTCGATCATGCGAATTTCTGCCACGGTAGGATCTTTCTTTTCGGATTTAAAGTATTCCTGGCAGAACTTCAAATCGTCCAAATCCATGGCAAGTCCCATTTGGGAAAGAAATGCCGCAAGCTCTTTTTCACCCCAACCGATAAAGCCTTCCAAAACGGCAACGGGGCCGGGAGGATCGGAGGGCATAGCAAGCGTCTTTTTTTCCGCCATATCCGTGAGTCTGCTCTCCACGGGGTTCACCACGTGCTTTTTGATGGCGGCAAGCTCTTCTTCGGAGACACTGCCTTCC
>JAFPCL010000222.1 GCA_017390225.1 Clostridia bacterium | reverse complement strand
CTTACTTTCTTTGGCTATAGCCTTTGCAGGCGGTATGCTGACTTTTCTTCTCCTTTTTCGCCTGTTGCGACAACTATACGGATTTTTCTCATTCAACACAGAACATCACAAAGGCTTTCTTGCCTCTTTCTTCGGTGCACATCTCTTCAGAAATTGTTGTTTGCTTATCACCCTTTGTCGGATTCCCACATTCATTTTGTTTTTCCCCGGTTTAATTTGTTACGATGCATGGCAGATCATCGCCATGTTTTTAGAACACCCGGACCTTACCTTCGGCTATGCTAACATAACCAATATCCACCCATTAGTCTGGGCCGCACCCATCGGAGAGCTTACAAAGGTTGCCTTACACTTTGACGCGCCTTGGCTGGTACCCCTTTTTATTAGCACCGTTCAGCATGTTGCCGCAATTCTGCTGATTTCTTATACTGTGAGTTCTTTGAAAAAAATGAAGCTTCCGCCTGTCTTTTTGGCAATCGTTCTGGCTTTTTACATTTTGCTGCCACCTATGTTTGTATTTTCCTCCGTTTTACAAAACGATTTTCTCTACAGTCTGTCTTTCCAGCTTATGGCAGTTGAGTTTTTCCATTACCTGTATGATTCCCATACTTATTTCAAGAGTATTAAGCACATGTTTCTCACCGCACTTTCAGTTTTCGGCACCATCCTGCGGTATAATGGTATTTATACGGTTTTGGTCGTTCTCCTTTGTGTACTGTTGCGAGAAGTATGTTTAGCTCTCAAAAAGAAAACAAAAACTTCCCATATCATTGCTCTGTTTTTGATCATTGCGATTCCGCTCACAGGAGGACAAATTCTGCAAAAAACCTTGGATTCTGTATACGATGCCATTCCCATGACTACGCGTATCAAATATGCCTTGCCGATCCAGCAATCTGCTCGTTGCCTTGCAACATACGGCACGGCAATCCCCGAGGATATTTACAACGACCTTCATACTGTGTTGCTTTGGGGTGATGAAGAGCTTGCCGAAAAATATAACCCTATAAATTATGACGGCGTGAAAAAATGTTTTAAAACAGATGCCACCAATGAAGAAATCCGTGCCTTTTTATCCGCATGGTTAAAGCTTGTTTTTATGTATCCGAAAGACTGTATTGCCGCAACGGCAAATCAAACATATTTTCTTTTCAGTCCATTTGCTGATAATACACATTACTGCATCCAATCAACTCTATCCGCCAATTCTATCCGAGAAAGATATAACTTTGAGATCAACGATTATCTTTTCCCGGGAAACCAACTTTTGGAAGCCGAGCGCTACATGGTTTTAGATATTCTTACCAAAGAATACAATGCCTTTCCCTTTATCGGATTATTGGACAATCAAGCCATATACACCATCTTACTGTTCGGTATTTTCTTTTCCCTTTGGTTTCGAGAAGATAAACGTGCTCTGCTTTTATCCATTGCTCCCCTGGTCACACTCGGTATAACAATTCTTGGGCCAACGGTATACAAGCATCCTCGCTACACCTATCCCATTATGTTTTGCATGCCGATTTTGATTGCCGCATTTGCCATAGGCAACAAAAAAAACAATAAATAAAAACCCCAAAGGGGCTATGTCAAACGTAAATTTGGTATAGTCCCTTCTTTTTACACCAATATCAAATTTTGTTTGAATTCATTTCTTAAAAAACAAACATATCTTTAAACATCAAAAAAACACTTGATTTTTACATGAAAATCGTATATAATTGATTTTGGTAAATATGCATGATTTTATATTTGTAATTAACTGTATGATTATGCAGAATTTTCCAATACGTACGAAAGGTGCAAAAAAAATGTTCTATGACACAGACCTTGCCGCCGAGCAAGGTTATTTGGAAACCGTTGCCGACGCAATCAATGTGCAGATTTCCAATCTGCATTCCCATTCAGAACAGCAGGAAGAGGATATGCGTTCTTCCTCCAAGTATCTTTGGGAAAACATCACCGACGTCACGCAATCGGAAAAAAACTTCTGGGAAAACGAACTGAATCTCGGCAGCCATCGTAAAACCCAAGACACACAAAGTCTGCATAATTTAGAAGCCATGCGCAAATCCGCCTGGTTTGGTCGCATCGACTTTTCTTCGGATACCGATGCCTCTTTGTATATCGGGCTCGGTACCGTGCGAGATGCTGACGGCAATGTTTTGGTATACGATTGGCGTGCACCCATCAGCTCTTTATATTATGATTACGACACAGGCAAAGCATCCTACACCTGCCCCGAAGGCGAGATTGAAGGCGAGATTGTCCGCAAGCGGCAATACGAGATTCAAAACCGCGTGATTCATAAAATTTCCGACGTGGAGCAGCAGCTTCCGGATGATATGCTTATGTCGCTGCTTGAGAAAAACGCATCCCGTAAAATCAAGAATATCGTTCACACCATCGCTCGTGAGCAGAATCAGCTGATTCGCAATCGAACCCATCGGATTCTGATGATTCAAGGGCCGGCAGGCAGTGGCAAAACCTCCGTTGCATTGTATCGTGCCGCCTATCTTCTCTATAGCGACCGCAACAGGCTTTCGGCAGACAATATGCTGATTCTGTCGCCCAACGATATTTTTATCAATTACATATCCGACGTACTTCCGCAAATCGGTGAAACCAACGTCACCCAAACCACATTCCGTGATTTCATTCTTTCTGTGATTTCCGGCTTCCGCCACATTGATGATGTGACGGATATGTGTGAAATTTTATATTCGCCGGGCAATGAAACGAGAAAGCTTGCCTATAAGTATAAAAATACCGAAGATTTCTATGCTATTTTGCGCCAGTATGCCAAATATGCGGAAAAGAAAATCGGAAACTGCTTCATCCCCATCCCCGGTATTTTAAACAAAAAAGAATTCGATGCCATGTATTATGACAAATACAAGGACATTCCGGTTCGCCCCCGTATTCGTTTGATTCGCGATATCACCGTGGAGCGCATGACCGGCATTGTCAGCAAAGAAAGTCTTCACAAATTCAAGAAAGAATACAACGGTTATTTCCGCCGCATCGACAGCCGCAAGCTGTATGCAGACTTGCACGCCGACGAAGACCTTTTCTGGATGATGGGCGAAGGCGACACGCCGGACGAGCTCTCCGATATCTGCCGTTTGGTTGCGGAAAGCTTTAAAAGCAAACGCCTTTTCTATGAAGATGTCATTCCTCTTTTGTTCTTTAAATCCCTCATCGACGGACTGCCCGAGCAGAAAAACATCCGTCATCTTTTGATTGACGAAGCGCAGGACTACAACACACATCAGCTGTCTATTTTGCGTACCATCTTCCCCAAGGCATCTCTCACGGTGCTGGGTGATGTGAATCAGGCACTTTTGCCCGACAGTGATTTCTCTTATGAAAAAGTAGCGGAAATTTTCGGCAGCTCCCACGAAGACACGGTGCTGAAAACGCTGAATAAAACCTTCCGCTCCACCAAGCAGATTAACCTGTTTGCCCTGGCTCTTTTGGGTGAAACAAACGTAGAAGCCGTAGACCGCAAGGGTGCACGCCCCGTGCTGCTACATGGCAAGGATATGCCCTCTGTATTTGCCAGCATGAACCGCCATATTGCCCGTCACACCGATGGAAACGCCACCGTTGCCGTCATCTGCAAAAATGAAAAGCAGTGCCGCCAGATTTCCAAGCACGTCAACGCACGGCTTTTAACACATGCTTCTTATGAAATCAACCCCGGTGAAGCCGTGCTCGTTCCCGCCTATCTTGCCAAAGGGCTGGAATTTGACTACGTCATCGTCTACGACGGCAGCAGTATGAACTACACAAAAGAAGACAGAAAGCTTCTGTATACCATTTGCACCCGTGCCCTTCATAAGCTTCGGATTTACTACTGCGGCGAAGTTTCTCCCCTCATTGCCGCCATCGACGAACAGCTGTATGAAAAAGGTGAAATTTCCTGATGGACAAGCTGACGATTTCTTCCATGACAGAAAAAGACATTGAAGCCGTTGCCGCTTTGGAGGCGCTCTGCTTTGATGATCCTTGGAGCGCCCCCCTGTTTGCCGACGAGCTGAATAACGAAAAAGCCCATTATTTCGTCCTGCGAGATGAAAATGCCGTCATCGGCTACGGCGGCTTCTGGATGATTTTAGACGAAGGGCATATCATGAATATCGCCATTCACCCCGAAGCACGTACCCGAGGGCTGGGCTCTTTCCTGTTATCCGAGATGCTTGCCTGCCCCGAAGCCGAAGATATTGCCCTTTGGTTTTTAGAGGTGCGTGTATCCAATAAAAATGCCATCGGACTCTACGAAAAATTTGGTTTTTCGGGCTACCATGTCCGCAAAGGCTACTACCAAAACAACGGCGAAGACGCCTTGTTGATGATGAAAACCACAGAAAGGTCATAAACCATGTTGATTTTAGGTGTAGAAAGCTCCTGCGACGAAACCGCCGCCTCCGTCACCCGCGACGGAAGAGAAGTGCTTTCCGATATTGTACATTCCCAGATTCCCATCCACGAACGCTACGGCGGCGTGGTTCCCGAAATTGCTTCCCGATGCCATGTGGAGCAGATTGTTTCCGTCATGGAGCGAGCGATTTCAGATGCAGGAATCAAAAAAGAAGATTTAGATGCCGTTGCCGTCACCCACGGTCCCGGCTTGGTCGGCGCTCTTTTGGTGGGCGTATCGGCGGCAAAAGCCTTCGCCTATGCCATCGAAAAGCCCCTCATTGCTGTTAACCATATTCATGGGCACATTGCCGCCAATTATATTGCCGCCCCCGAGCTTACGCCGCCCTTTGTGTGCCTTGTCGCCTCCGGCGGTCACAGCCACATTGTGCTGGTGAAAGACTACGGTCAGTTTGACGTTTTGGGTGCCACCCGTGATGATGCCGCCGGCGAAGCTTTCGATAAAGCCGCCCGTGTGCTGGGACTTGGCTATCCCGGCGGGCCGAAGCTCAGCCGTTTGGCAGAGGAAGGAAATCCCCATGCCATCGCATTCCCCCGTCCGGATTTCGGTCTGGATTTCAGCTTCAGCGGTCTGAAAACTGCCGTTATCAATGCCGTGCACAAAATGGAGCAAAACGGCGAAGCTGTTCCCCGTGCCGACGTTGCCGCTTCTTTCCAGCAAGCGGCTGTGGACGTTTTGGTGCGCAACACCATGCGTGCGGCAAAACAAACGGATGTAAAAACCATCTGTCTTGCCGGTGGGGTAGCTTCCAATGCACTTTTGCGGTCTTCTTTAAAAGAAGCCGCAGAAAAAGAAGGCTTCTCCTTCTTTGTGCCGCCCCCCACACTGTGCACCGACAACGGCGCTATGATTTCCTGTGCCGGCTATTATACCTACAAAAACAAGCCTTTCGGTGCAACACCGGATTTAAATGCCATCCCCTCTTTATCGGGATTTGATTCTATCTGAAGGAGATGATTTCATGCAAGTCACCTTTATCGGCGCAACCCACGAAGTTACGGGAAGCTGTACGCTGATTGAAACAGAGGGAAAATATATCCTCATCGACTGCGGCATGGAGCAAGGGCCGGATATGTTTGAAAACGAATCCCTGCCCGTCATGCCGGAATATATCGATTGCGTGCTTTTAACCCATGCCCACATCGACCACAGCGGCAAAATTCCTCTTCTGTATAAATACGGTTTCCGCGGCAAGGTCTACACCACGGAGGAAACCTGTCGTCTGTCCCGCATCATGCTTCTTGACAGTGCTCATATTCAGGAATCCGATGCCGAACGTGCTACCCGAAAATCTGCCCGTAGTGGTGGCAGTGTGGTGGAGCCTTTGTATACCGTAGCAGACGTGGAAGCCCTGCTTCCCTCCTTTGTCCCCTCCTCCTACGGACAGACGCGGCAGATTTTAGAGAATGTTTCCATCCGTTTTTCAGACGTAGGGCATCTTTTGGGGTCTTCTGCCATTGAAATTTGGATTACCGAGCAAGACACAACGAAAAAGATTGTGTTCAGCGGTGACGTGGGCAACCTCAATCAGCCCATTATCCGCGATCCTTCCTATATAGATGAAACAGACTATTTGGTGCTGGAATCCACCTACGGCAATCGTCTGCATGAAACTTCCGATCCCGGTGTGCCGCCGGTAGAGTATCTGGCACAGGTCATCAACCGCACCTTCTCTCGGGGCGGCAATGTGGTCATTCCCTCCTTTGCCGTCGGCAGAACCCAGGAAATCCTCTATTTCCTGCGAGAAATCAAAAACCGTGGGTTGGTTCCGAATTTCCCCAATTTCCCCGTCTATCTGGACAGCCCCTTGGGCATTGAAGCCACAGGCATTTTCATGCAGTGCAATCACGAATGTCTGGACGAGGAAGCCCTTGCCTTAGTGAAAGAGGGCATCAATCCTCTGCATTTTGAAGGACTCCATATTACAGAAACTGCCGACGAGTCCCGTGCCATCAATTTTAACCCTGCTTCCAAAGTCATTATCGCTTCCAGCGGTATGTGCGATGCCGGCAGAATCCGCCATCATTTAAAGCACAATCTGTGGCGGCAGGAATCTTTGGTGCTGTTCACCGGCTATCAGGCAGCAGGCACCTTGGGCAGAATTTTATATGACGGCGCCCGTGAAGTCCGTCTGTTCGGCGAAACCATCGTTGTCAATGCCGAAATTGATATGCTTCGCAGTATCAGCGGTCATGCCGACCAAAAGGGGCTTCTGTCCTGGCTGGACGGTTTTTCTCAAAAGCCCGTTCGCATTTTTGTCAACCATGGCGATGATGCGGCTTGCACGGCACTTGTTCAAAAAATTCAAGACACCTTCGGCATCCCCGCCATTGCTCCCTATTCGGGCACAACCTACGATTTGTTGACCGATTCTCCTGTTATGCTTACCCGCGGCACGCCCGTCAAAAAGGCGCACCGCCCCAAAAAGCAGGTGCGGGAACGCTTTGCGCGGCTTCTTTCTGCCGCCGACCGTCTGCGGGAGCTTGCCCGCTCTTCAGAGGGCATGGCAAACCGCGATATTTCCCGCTTTGCAGATGACATCGAACGATTAATCCAAAAATGGTTATAGAAAGGTTAAGGTGAAAATCATGTCCAAAATTGCTGTTCTCATCCCCTGTTACAATGAAAGTGCCACCGTGCAAAAGGTTGTGCGTGATTTTAAGGAAGCACTGCCGGAAGCCGATATTTACGTCTACGACAATAATTCTTCCGACGGCACCGACAAACTGGCACTGGAAGCAGGTGCCATTGTGCGTTACGAATACCGACAAGGCAAAGGAAATGTCATTCGCAGTATGTTCCGCCAGATTGATGCCGATTGTTATCTGATGATTGACGGCGACGACACTTATCCTGCAGAGCATGCACGGGAAATGGTGGATTTGGTTTTAAACAAAGGTGTGGACATGGTCATCGGCGACCGTCTTTCGTCCACTTATTTCACAGAAAATAAACGTATGTTCCACAACACGGGCAACCGTACCGTGCGTATGCTGATCAACAAGCTGTTTAAAAGCAACGTCCGTGATATTATGACGGGCTACCGTGCTTTCAGCCCTTTATTTGTCAAGAGTTTCCCCGTGCTGTCCAAGGGCTTTGAAATTGAAACCGAAATGACCATTCATGCCCTTGATAAAAATTTCTTGTTGGAAGAAATGCCCGTGCAATACCGCGACCGTCCTGTCGGAAGCGAATCCAAGCTCAACACCATCTCCGACGGCATCAAGGTTATTCGCACCATCTTCTCTCTGTTCAAAGACTATAAGCCTTTGGCATTCTTCAGTTTGCTGGGCAGTTTGTGCCTTTTACTTGCTCTATTGGTTTTCATTCCCATTTTCATTACTTTTGTCAACACCGGTTCGGTTGGAAAATTCCCCTCACTGATTGTTTTAACATCCTTTGGCGTGGTTGGATTTTTGCTTTTCTCCTGCGGTCTGATTTTAGATGCTATTACAAAAAAACACCGTCAGCTCTATGAGATCCTTTTGAACCAGATTAAGTATAAGTAAGGGGATTTTTCATGAAAAAAATATGCAAAGCATCTTTTATTGCACTTCTTTGTTGTATGCTTATTCTGCCCCTGCTTTTGGTTTTATCCTGCACCATTCCGCATCAAACCATTGAAAAAAACACAACGCAATCTATGGATATATTATATCAGGAAGGTATGCATCCCCGTTTTTTTCTTAACAGCAGCGGTTGTATGATGGATAATTTCACCGACATGATTATCCTCAGTGAAGCCATGTGTGTCGATGAAAAAAAGCCGATTGTTTCTGCCATGCGCTCCACGATGGTGGGCTTTGGCGACGAATTATTTGCAGATAATTACAAAGCTTTTGTCCAAAAAGAGCCCGTTTCTTTTTATCGGGACTACAGCTGGTATTGGCACGGCTATTTGGTCGCCGTTCGTCCCTTGCTTGTGTTTACCGATTTTGTCGGCATCCGCGTCATCAATTCCGTTCTTATGTTCGGACTTGCGCTTTTAATTTTTATTCTCGCTTGGAAAAAGCTGAGCATTCGTGCCGCTATTGGATTTTTATTGGCGCTTGTTGCTTCCTTTTTCATTGTTGTGCCCCTGTCGGTTCAATACGGCTCCGTCTTTTTGATTGCCCTTACATGTTCCCTTCTGATTCTCACATGGGATAAAGTCCGAACGCTTCCCGGCGGCAGTGCCCTGTTTATCATCGCAGGAAGCATGGCGGCATTTCTTGATTTATTGACAGCGCCTTTGGTCTCCTTCGGTATTCCTGCCATGTTCTACTTAATGTTTGCCAAGAAGAATCAAAAAGAAGATGCCCATTTTCTTTGCGGTATCAATCGGCTTTTTGTCATCGGCATCAGCTGGTGCATCGGCTTTGCCGTGATGTGGTGTTGGAAGTGGCTTTTGGGCAGTTTGATTTTGGGAGAAAACATCATAGCCGCTGCTATGGATGAGGCGGCATTTATGTCCGTTAATAAAGAAGAAACCTCTTTGATGCAGTGCCTTTTAATGGTTTCTTCCTTTATCACTTCCCTCGTTTCTCTTCCGCCGATCGGGCACACCATTCTCCGTCTTGCCCTCGTGCTTTTGGGCGGCATCGGCTTTCTTATTTATCTTTTCGGATTCCGTTCCAAAGCAGCCCTGATTGAAAACATTCCTTATCTTCTGGTTGCTCTCATTCCCTTTGCATGGTGCATTGTCTTTTTAAATCATGTCACCATTCATATTTGGTTTGTTTTCCGCATTTTCTCCCTGACGGCGTTCGGCGGCACTTTATTCATTGCCGGCACGTTCTCTGCTGAAAAATGCCGACAACGACTGTTCCGACATAAGCAATAATCACAAACCCATACATCGGAATCTTCCGATACCGCACAAATCAAACAAAAAAAATTAAATAAAAAAAACAACTTGACAGGCAAGGAATAATATGTTATATTATATCTTGTCTGTTTATGTTTTTGCTTTTCATGTGAAAACAGCAGGCGTGATATTCAAAGAAAGGAGGACATACTATGCCAACATTTAACCAGCTGGTTCGCAAAGGACGTGAAGTTGCTGTGACCAAGTCCACGGCTCCCGCTCTGCAGAGAGGTTACAATGCCTTGAAGAGCAAGCCCACCGACCTCAGCTCTCCCCAGAAGCGCGGCGTTTGCACAAGCGTAAAGACGGCTACCCCTAAAAAGCCCAACTCCGCTCTGCGTAAAATCGCCAGAGTCCGTCTCACCAACGGTATTGAAGTCACCAGCTATATTCCCGGTGTTGGCCATAACCTGCAGGAGCACAGCGTTGTTCTGATCCGCGGCGGCAGAGTTAAAGACTTGCCCGGTGTTCGTTACCACATCATCCGCGGTACCCTGGACGCTGCCGGCGTTAACGGTCGTATGCAGGCTCGGTCTAAGTATGGTGCAAAGAGACCTAAGGAGAAAAAATAATTCCGTAGGTTCCCCACCGGTGCGACCTACGATATATCATATATAAACGTATGTTGCACAAGCGAAAGCCACATTGGTTTTCGAGTACCTGAGATTTCATGAAAATTTAATGAAGGAGGGAAGTTCTGTGCCAAGAAGAGGTTTTGTTGCAAAAAGAGAAGTTTTGCCCGATCCCGTATACAAGAACACCACTGTTACTCGTCTGATCAACAGCATCATGCTGGACGGCAAGAAGGGTGTTGCGCAGAAAATCGTATACGATGCATTTGAAATTATTCGCGAAAAGACGGGCAATGATCCTTTAGATGCATTTAATCAAGCGATGGAAAACATCATGCCTTCTTTGGAGGTTAAAGCACGCCGTGTTGGTGGTGCTACTTATCAAGTCCCCATGGAGGTACGTCCCGCAAGACGCCAGACTCTGGGTCTTCGCTGGATGACACTGTACGCAAGAAAGCGTTCCGAAAGAACTATGGCTGAACGCTTGGCTGGCGAAATCTTGGATGCAATCAATAATACCGGTGCATCCGTCAAAAAACGTGAAGATACGCATAAGATGGCAGAAGCTAACAGAGCATTTGCACATTATCGTTTCTAATTCAAGGAGTTGACTACAGTTGGCGAGGCAATACTCATTAGAAAAAACAAGAAATATCGGTATCATGGCGCACATCGATGCCGGTAAGACGACCACAACCGAACGTATTCTGTTCTACACCGGTCGTACACATCGTATGGGTGAAACCCACGAAGGTGCATCGGTTATGGACTTCATGGAACAGGAAAAGGAACGCGGTATTACCATCACCTCTGCTGCAACAACTGCCGCATGGCGTGATCATCGAATCAACATCATCGACACCCCCGGACACGTTGACTTCACCGTTGAAGTTGAGCGTTCTCTGCGTGTTCTGGACGGTTCTGTTACCGTTCTTTGCGCAAAAGGCGGTGTTGAGCCCCAGTCTGAAACCGTATGGCGTCAGGCCGACAAGTATCACGTTCCCCGTATGGCATATGTAAACAAAATGGATATCATGGGCGCCGATTTCTACAACGTCGTCCAGATGATGAAAGACCGTTTGCATTGTAATGCTGTTCCGCTTCAGTTGCCCATCGGCTCTGAAGACACCTTCTGCGGCATCATTGACTTGATCACAATGCGCGCTGAAGTATACTACGATGACCTTGGCAAAGATGTCCGCGAGGAAGATATTCCCGCAGACATGATGGATAAAGCCGAGGAATACCACGAAGCAATGATCGAAGCCGTTGCTGAAACCGATGAAGAGCTGATGGAAAAATACCTGGAAGAAGGTACGCTTTCCGAGGAAGAAATCCGCAAGGGTATCCGTAAGGCAACCATCGGTGTTCAAATGGTTCCCGTGCTGTGCGGTACTTCCTACCGTAACAAGGGTGTTCAGCTTCTTCTGGACGCTATCGTAGACTATATGCCCTCTCCCCTCGACGTTCCTGCCATCAAAGGCGTAACGCCCGATGGAGATGAAGAAGAAAGACATTCTTCCGATGAAGAACCTTTCTCTGCATTGGCATTCAAAATTATGACCGACCCCTTTGTCGGTAAGCTCTGCTTCCTCCGTGTTTATTCCGGTACTTTAGAAGCAGGTTCCCATATCTTGAACTCCACGAAGGACAAGCGCGAACGTCTGGGCAGATTGCTTTTGATGCACGCAAACCATCGTGAAGAATTAGATAAGGTTTATTCCGGCGATATCGCCGCCGCTGTCGGTTTGAAGACCGCCACCACCGGCGACACGCTGTGCGATGAAAATCATCCCATTATTCTGGAATCCATGGAATTCCCGGATCCCGTTATCCGTGTTGCTATCGAACCCAAGACCAAAGCAGGTCAGGAAAAGATGGGTATCGCTTTGGCAAAGCTTGCTGAAGAAGACCCCACCTTCAAGGCATACACCGATGAAGAAACCGGCCAGACCATTATTGCAGGTATGGGTGAGTTGCATCTGGAAATCATCGTAGACCGTCTTTTGCGCGAATTCAAAGTCGAAGCAAACGTAGGTAAGCCCCAGGTTTCCTACAAAGAAACCGTTTCCAAACCCGTCAAGGTCGAGCATCGTTATGCTCGTCAGTCCGGTGGTCACGGTCAGTACGGTCACGTTGTTATCGAAGTTGAGCCCCTGGAAGCCGGCGAAGGTTATATCTTCGAAAACAAAATCACCGGCGGTGTTATTCCGAAGGAATTCATCCCCGCTGTTGATGCAGGTATCCAAGGCGCCATGCAGAGCGGTGTTCTGGCAGGCTACAATGTTGTTGACGTTAAAGTTTCTCTGGTATTCGGTTCTTATCACGAAGTCGACTCTTCGGAACTCGCCTTCAAGATTGCCGGTTCCATGGCATTCAAAGAAGCTTGCGCCAAGGCAGATCCTGTCCTCAAAGAGCCCGTAATGAAAGTTGACGTCACCGCCCCCAGCGAATATGTTGGCGACGTTATCGGCGACATCAACTCTCGCCGTGGTCAGATTCAGAGCATGGAAGAAAGAAACGGTATTTCCTCCGTCAATGCTTTCGTTCCCCTGTCTGACATGTTCGGCTATGCTACCGACCTGCGTTCTAAAACACAGGGTCGTGGTAACTACGTAATGCAGCCCAGCCACTACGAAGTGGTTCCGAGAAGCATTATGGAAAAAATTATCTCTGCAAGAGCTAAAAAATAATAATTTTCTCTTGCATTTTCAGCCATAATACGTTATAATGAAACCAGTAACTCGGTTTCCCAAAAAATAAAAATATAAGGAGGATTTTCGAAATGGCTAAGGAAAAATTTGAAAGATCGAAAACACACGTTAACATTGGTACCGTTGGTCACGTTGACCATGGTAAGACCACTCTGACCGCTGCTATCACCAAAGTTCTTGCACTGAAGGGCGATGCAGAATTCAAGGATTACGCTAACATCGACAGCGCTCCCGAAGAAAGAGAAAGAGGTATTACCATCAACACCGCTCACGTTGAATACCAGACCGAAAACCGTCACTATGCTCACGTTGACTGCCCCGGACACGCTGACTATGTTAAGAACATGATCACCGGTGCTGCTCAGAT
>JAFPCL010000221.1 GCA_017390225.1 Clostridia bacterium | reverse complement strand
GTCGCCGGTGTATGCATGGATAGTAGCCATGATACCGCTCTGGATGGGAGCATAGTCATTGAGAGCCTTAGCCATGGGAGCCAGGCAGTTGGTGGTGCAGGAAGCTGCGGAAATGATCTTATCATCAGCAGTCAGTACACCTTCGTTAACGCCGAAAACAACAGTCTTCAGATCGTTACCTGCGGGAGCAGATATAACAACCTTCTTTGCGCCTGCATCGATGTGAGCCTGAGACTTTGCGGTAGAGGTGTAGAAACCGGTGCATTCCAGAACTACGTCTACGCCGATTTCGCCCCAGGGAAGATCTGCAGCGTTCTTTTCGCAGTAGATAGTGATTTTCTTGCCGTCAACTACGATGTAGTTTTCACCGGCTTCGATTTCGTGCTCGAAACGACCCTGAGAAGAGTCATACTTCAGAAGATGAGCGAGCATTTTGGGATCGGTCAGGTCATTGATTGCAACAACCTCATAGCCTTCTGCAACGAACATCTGACGGAAAGCCAGACGACCAATGCGGCCAAAACCATTGATAGCAACTTTTACCATTTTAAAAACCTCCAATATTTTTTTTATGAACACGCGTTATTCACGGTTTCATCAAGATAAGAATTAGTCGGCAATTGTGATCTTTTCGATAATCACAGGTTCTACGGGCGTAGACTTTTCGCCGCTCATGCCGTAAACGGTTTCAACGGCTGCCACAGCATCGAGAACGTCCATGCCTTCAACAACCATACCGAAAGCGGCATACTGACCGTCTAAGAATTCGTCATCGGCATCACAGATGAAGAATTGAGAACCTGCCGAGTCGGGCGCGGAAGAACGAGCCATGGAAATCGTGCCGCGCACGTGGGACAGCTTGTTATCAAAGCCGTTACCGGAAAATTCACCGTAGATGGAATATCCGGGACCACCGGTGCCATTGCCGTCGGGGTCACCGCCCTGAATCATGAAGTTCTGATAAATACGATGGAAAGTCAAGCCGTCATAGAATCCGTCCTTTGCCAGTGTGACAAAGTTTTCAACAGTCTGCGGTGCATTGACGGGATCAAGCTCCACCACAATATCACCAAAACCAGCGACAGTGATGGTTGCCTTGGGCTTCTGCCCTTCTGTGTACGAAGATGTGAATGTTTTCAAACCGGAATCCTCCTCTATAATTTGTTCTGCCGTTGCTTCCTCGAGAGTGAACGATTCGCTTGTTGCAACCGGTTGATTGGTTGAATGCGTACATCCGCACAGCATACCAAAAGCAAGCAGCATTGTAAGTAAAACCATTAATTTTTTCATACGTAAACCTCCAGTATTTTATTCTTCCACCGTATTCTGAAGTTCAAAGAACACGGGAACCAACTGATCAATGGCTGCACGATCCGGCACCAAGTGGGCATCGTTGGCAAATTGGGTAGGCATGGTGCACATTTCCACGTTTTCCATGGACACGGAAAGAGCGGCGGAGGCATAGCCAAGCAAATCCCTGAGTGCCAGATTGGATGTCACTTTTTCTTGCAGGACATCATATACCTCATCGATTTTCCCAATACTGGATTTATTCAGCTTTTGTTCAAATAAAGCTTCCAATAAATCCTGTTGCACCTCGACACGTTGCAAATCTCCCATAGGATAAGAACGGAAACGAACCATATTCTCTGCCATTTGTCCATTCAAGGTCTGCTGCCCCTGATTCAGATGAATATACAAATCCTGATACGGATCTTCATAATGCATATCCTGCGGCACGTAGAAATCCACGCCGCCAAGCTCATCAATCAGAGATGCAAAGGTACCAACTTTAAACACTGCATAATAATTGATGGCAGGAATCCCGAGGGTTTCTTTGACCTTCATGGCAGTCAGTTCAATTCCTCCCTGCCGATATGTGCCGTCTTCATTTGGCACCGACATGGAATAGGCGGAATTGATCAAGGCACGTTTTGTTCCGAAATACACATATGTGTCGCGTGGAACGGACATAACACGAATATGCTCTGTTTTCTTATTATAGCATACCACCATTAAAACATCTGTATTCGATTCTGCTTTATCCAGCCCCGCAATGAGAGCAAAAACTTTATCTTCCACAATTTCGTCCATCGGAATGCTTTCGGTTTTATCTGCATTTAAAAGCGGCGATGTGAGCCATTTGGCTGTGAAAATGCCGAGACATATGGCAAGGATCGCCATCAATAACATAAACACAGCCCGCATAAACGGACGTCGGCTTTTTCTTGACACGTCTTTTCTCCTTTTTTTGTTTCCGAATGTTATAAAAAAAGAATCGTAGCATATCATGTATACTACGATTCTTTCTTTGGTGGAGGGAGGTGGATTCGAACCACCGAAGTCACTGACAACAGATTTACAGTCTGCCCCCTTTGGCCACTCGGGAACCCCTCCGTATTTATATGGAGCTGGTGATGGGACTCGAACCCGTAACCTGCTGATTACAAATCAGCTGCTCTACCAATTGAGCTACACCAGCATGCATCCTTGTCCCTCACGCGAAAGCTATTATAGCATACACTTTTTCATTTGTCAAGTGTTTTTTTGAAATTTTTTTAAAAAATTTTTTAAACGCTTTTCAAACACTTTTTTGGTCGGGGCAGAGGGATTTGAACCCCCGACTTTCTGGTCCCAAACCAGACGCGCTACCAAACTGCGCTATGCCCCGATACATTCAATTAGTATTATAGTATATAACGGAAGATTTTGCAAGCATTTTTTTTAAAAAGAGAGTGATTTCATGAAAAATTTACAAATTTTAATTTTAGAAAATGGGATTTCTGCTATGTCCTTCCCAAAAAACAGGTTAAAAGTCCTGTACCTTACCCCGAAAGAGGAGCATTTTTTGCGATTGACACTTCCCTTTGATGGCAAAAATGCGCTTTGGCTGAGGCGCTCTATCACAAATAAAATAAAAAAGCTTTCAATCTCCGGCACTTTTTGCGATCCCGTTCTTTCTTTTCTGGAACTTCCGCCTCCGCAAGATCCGGCAGATGGCTATCATTTATATAAAGCTCTGCTGGCTTCTCTTGCCTCCGTAATCTTAAAACTCATTTTCCCCTTCGGCGGACAAAGAGTCGTGATGGACTGCACAACAGCCGAATCAATTTTCCCTTTGGTGGCATCCCTGTTTCGTGAGCTTGTCATTTTATGCTCCGACGAACAAAAAGAAACCTATCGTTCGCTTCTTCTTTCTTCCTATGGCATTGCCCCGATTTTTACCCAAACCGTACCGCCATGCGATTTTTTTATTACAGACCAAAAGCTTTGCTCTTCCGACGCCGAGATTGCTTGTGCTTTGTGCTTTGCCGGCTATTTCCCTCACGCCACACGTTCCATAGATCACAACCGCATTATGCTCCGTCCGCAAAATGAGCTCCGCACCGCTCTGCCGAATTTCATCCGTGAGGTTATGCTCTCGGAAGGTGCCGCCCTGCTTTCTGCCAACGACACCTTTTCTTCAAACCATTTTCTTCCTCGTCCGCTCTTTGCGCTCTGATCAAAACAGGCTGCTGCAAAAACTTGCAACAGCCTGTTTGATTATTTGGAAATTTCTTTGATTTCAAAGGTCAGTGTACCCATGGGAACAACAACGGAAACCTTATCTCCCAACTGATGACCCAGAAGACCTGCACCGATAGGCGATTTATCGGAAATCATGTTTTCCAGTGCATTCACCTCCGAAGCACCGACAATGCTGTAGGTTGTTTCTTTGCCGGTTTCTGCACAGAAAACCGTCACTTTAGAACCAATGCTGACACGGGTGGTGTCGATTTCTTCTACGATAACGCAGTGATCGATTACATCCTGTAAGCGCTCAATATGCTCTTCCAAGGATGCCTTTTCAGCTTTGGCTTCATCATATTCGCTGTTTTCCGAAAGGTCACCGTGACCACGTGCTTCTTTTAACTTTTCAGCAACCTCCGCACGGCGAACGGACTTCAAATAGTCAAGCTCTGCAACCAACTTATCAAGACCTGCTTGGGTCAAAATTTCCTGATTGTCATTGATTACAACGGCATCTGCCAGGAGCTCCTCGATTTCAGCCATGCGCTTTTGCGCCGCCGCATCGGCAGTTCCTGCCTTTTTCTGCTTCTTCAGCTCGTCCAGCTCTTTTTTCAGCTTTTCGAATTCCTGTTTCTTGATGTAATTTTGTTTTGCCATGTTGTATTTTCTCCTTTCCGCAACACCGTTGTCTGCCTCACATGTAAAAAAATTTATCCAATATAATTATTATAAACCAATAAAGCACATTTTGTCAAGAGGGAGCTGTCGTTTTTTTCCGACAGGATCTTTCTTTTTCCCATTATTATTCCTGCAGAGCCTAATATGACAATTAAAAAAGCGGGTCAATTTCTCATAGATAAAGTAATATTTGAGCGGGAGGCATTTATTTTTTCGCCTCCCGCATAAAATCAAAAATCAGTTTCCATCCCGTCATAGGCAACTTCGATACCGTATTTTTCCATATCGGATGCCAGTGTTTGATGATCGGTATGCAGAGTGTATGCCATGTGGCTGATGCAGAACCGCTTCACATGGGGCGCCAGTGCCTTTTTCATCTCAATAACCATATGCAGATTATTGTGTTCAAACACACGGTAATCCCCTTCGATAAAGCCGACGGTTGCATCCAGCACGGCAAAGTCCACGGGAGCTTCTTTGATTGCCTGCACTTCATCATATAACAGCCACGCGCCGTCTAAACCATAGAACATACGGCTCGTTCCGTCGGAAATCAGAAAATGCACGGCGTCTTGCACAGTGCCGTGGTGTGCTTCAAGTGCACGCACGGTATACTTGCCGAGGGTTACGGTCTGCCCTTTTTCCAACGATATGAATCTTGCGCCTGCCTTTTCCAATTTTTCAATCGTGCTTATATTATAGTGATCATCATGCTTGTGGGTGTTGATGATATATTTGATTGTCTTCGCATCGCCCCCGAAGGTATGCACGGCATCGTAAGCAAAAGGGACCCGGATCAATCAAAAGAACGTCATCAATCAGTGCTGATGCATTTCTTCTGTATTCCGAAAAAGAATGTATATCTTTATCTTTGGGCCAATCTGCCGCTCCCGTGCCCAGAAACAAAATTTTCATCGTGTTTCGCCTCCGATATTATTCATGCTCCGCAAAATTCTGAATATGCTCCACATCCGTTGCCACATCGTGATCGATATGCTTCCATTCCACTTTGACAAACAAAGCAATAATAGAGATGGGCACATAGGTCAGCATAAACAGCGGAAAAGAAAACAGATACAGAATTTTCTTGAAATTTGGACAATAAATTTTCTTCCATTCTGTAATGGTCGTAACCGTTCCCATGAAGAAAAACGTTATATACAGTGTCACCAGGGTTCTTCCCACTGTCCAGTACAACTGCGACAGTTCCGATATTCCTGCAATCCAACCGCCTATAAAGGCAACCAGATTGATTACTATGCTCAAAAACGTCAGAATCATGGCAGGCATAATGGTCATCAGCATATCATAGCATCCGAAGGAGCCGGAAAACACGCCTTGAATCAGCCGTCTGCCATAGCTTCTGAGCACCTGATAAAACCCCTTTGCCCAACGAAGCCTTTGCCGATATGATTGCCCGAATTTCACCGGCTGTTCATCATATAAAACCGCTTTGCCGCAATACCCAATCTTTTCTCCGGCAATAATATTATCCGTTGTAAACTCGATATCTTCGGTCAAAAGATGATGCACCCAACCGTCGTTTTTCTGAATAATCTCCCGACTGACCAAAAACCCCGTGCCGGAAACAGCACAGGAGGTTCCAAGCTTCATGCGGGCTTTGTTTAAATACCGCGCTTCTCTGAGAAACCAAAGAGAATAACCGGCACTAATCCAGTTTTTCCCGTAATTTTTGGAATTTCTGTAGCTGGTGATGATGCGGTATCCGCTATCGAACACCTTGTTCATTTCCTCTATGTATATCGGGGCAATGACGTTGTCGGCATCAAAAACGATAAATGCATCATATGCCTCGTAGCCATATTCCTTATTGATTTTTTGGAACAAAAAATTCAGTGCATAGCCTTTGCCGATTTTTTTCGGATTTTTCCGTTCATACACCTTGGCGCCGGCAGCTTCCGCCACCTTTGCCGTTTGATCCGAACAGTTGTCTGCAACAACGAAAACATCAATCAGCTCTTCCGGATACGTCTGTTTTTTTATACTGTCGATCAAAAGACCGACGACTTTTTCTTCATCTCTTGCCGATACAATCACACCATAGCGGTGATTCTTTTTAGCCGTCTGATTCTTTTCCTTTCCAAACAGTCCCACCAATAAATAAATGAGTTGATACAAATAACAAAGGAAAAATACAACGGAGATGATATGATTCAAAGTGATGATGATATCCATAATATCCCCTTCGATATTAATATTAATACTGACAATCACACAAAAAGAAACGACAAGACCTATAAACCCTGCCATTTCTTTTTAAGTGTCTTTACATTATAATATTACCACAACTTGATAACTTTTTCAACACCGACGCGTTTTTTTATAAAAATGCTTGACATTGGTTTTTGACTATGTCATAATATAAAAAAAGATGCCGCTAGCATCAAAAAAACAAAGCGAGGAAACAATAT
>JAFPCL010000220.1 GCA_017390225.1 Clostridia bacterium | reverse complement strand
TAAAAGGCGTTGCCGTTGCCAGTGCCAACGATGCCTGCGTTGCTTTGGGTGAATATATCGCAGGCTCGGAAAGTGCCTTCGTGGAAGCGATGAACAGCCGCGCCAAAGAACTGGGAATGGAAAACACAACCTTTCATAACACCAACGGTCTGGATGCTGAGGGGCATTTGTCCACGGCAAGAGATATTGCCAAAATGTCCTGCGCACTTTTGGCTTTCCCCGATATTTATGCATTTACTACCATATGGATGGATACCCTTCGCGGCGGTGCTTTTCAGCTGGCAAATACCAATAAACTGATTCGATTCTACGATGGCGCTACGGGGCTGAAAACCGGCTCCACCGACGGGGCAGGCTGTTGCATCAGCGCCAGTGCCAAACGGGGGGATCTGCATCTTATCGCTGTAATTTTAAATGCCCCCAACTCCAAAGCTCGTTTTGCCGATGCCAAAGCGCTACTCGACTATGGCTTCAACACTTTCGATGCCTATCAAGGCAGTCCTGAAGGCACAAAGCTGTGTGAAATTCCTGTCAAAAAGGGGATATTTCCTTTGGTGGAAGGTGTGATAGAATCCGGCTTTTCTTTTATCGATGCCAAATCGGGGCTTACGGGCATCGAGGAAATTGCACTTCCTTTAGAAGAGCTTTCAGCACCTGTTCGGGAAGGGGATGTGGTCGGCAGAGTTTCTTATCGCATGAACGGCACAGAAATCGGCTCTGCGAGAATGGTCGCAAAACAAACGGTAGAAAAAAGAAGCTGGAAAGCGCAGTTTATGCGGATTCTAAGGTGTATTTGTGGCGAGATGTGAGGAAAAAATATCAAAAAAAGATGACATACCGAAGTGTATCTTCAACGGAAAACTCGTCCATGGAAAACCCCACACAATGGGGGACGCCCTTTGGGTGGATTGTGTGATAGAATGATAATAGAATAGAAAAATGCCTCCACTTGCTATGAAATCGATAGCAAATGGAGGCATTTGTTTTTTTGTGTTTTATCTCAAGAAACCGTTGATGATTTCTTCTTCGGCTTCTTTTTCCGTGAGCCCCAAGGTCATTAGCTTCACGAGCTGTTCACCGGCGATTTTTCCGATAGCGGCTTCGTGAATGAGAGCGGCGTCGGTGTGGTTGGCGGAGATTTCGGGGACGGCGCGGACGGAGGCGTTGTCCATGATGATGGCATCACATTCCGTGTGGCCGGAGCAGCGGTTGTTGCCCTTGATGTGGGATAAAAACAGCTGGCTGGAGTCGTCTTTGGCGACGGAGCGGGAGATAACGTGGGTGCCGGCATCTTCGCCGTTGAGCTCAACATCAAACTGCGTTTCGGCGTACTGCTTGCCGTGGGTCATCAGCTTTTCACCGACAATCAGGGTAGCACCCTTGGCAAGGGTGGCTTTGGTACTGCGCTTGGTGGAGTCGATGCCCTTGATTTGTGCCGTTTCCATTTCCAAATAGCTGTTTTCTTCCATTTCAATAATGGTGGTGGGGTTCATGATGTTTTCGCCGTTGCCGTCACCGGCGCCGTAATGCTTTTCTACATACTTCACACGGGCATTCTTGCCGACGAAAAAGCTGTGGATGCCGCTGTGCTCCGTGGCAGAGCCGCCGGCATTGTGAATACCGCAACCGGCAACAATCACAATGTCGCAATCCTCGCCAATGTGGAAATCGTTGTATACCGATTCGCGGATGCCGGACTTAGACAGAATGACGGGAATGTGCAGGCTTTCTTTTTTCGTGCCGGGCTTGATATAGATATCAATGCCGGGCTTGTCTTCTTTGGTAACGATTTCAATGTTTTCGCTGTTTTGCCGTTCTGCAGATGCGCCATTGAGACGGATGTTGTATGCGCCTTGGGGCACGTCGTGCAGGTCAGCGATTTTTTCCAATAAGTCTTTTTGAATTGCGTCCATTATCTGTTCTCCTTTCCAAAGCAAGTGCCGCGGGCGTTCAAAAGCTCGGGCATGATGTCGTCTTTTCTGCCGATTTTTGCAACACCGCCGTCGGCAATCACAATGATTTTATCGGCAATATCCAAAATGCGCTCCTGGTGGGAGATAATTAAAATACAGCCCTTGGTTCTCTCGTGCATATCTTCAAACACGCGAATGAGATTGGAGAAGCTCCATAAATCGATACCGGCTTCCGGCTCGTCGAAAATCGAAAGCTTCGTGCCGCGGGCATTGATCATGGCAATCTCAATGCGCTTGAGCTCGCCGCCGGAGAGGGTGGCATTGAGTTCACGGTCAACATAGTTTTTGGCGCACAGACCGACCTCGGATAAATAGGTGCACACTTCAGCGGTGGTGAGCTTTCTGCCTGCCGCCAAAGAAATAAGATGCTTAACGGTGAGCCCCTTAAAGCGCACCGGTTGCTGGAAAGCAAAGCTGATACCGGCTTTGGCACGCTCGGTAACAGACATTTCGGTGATATCCAAATCATCCAGATAAATTTTTCCCGATGTGGGCATTTCAATGCCGGCAATCAGCTTTGCCAATGTGGATTTACCGCTGCCGTTGGGGCCGGTGATGGCGACAAAGCGTTCATCGATGGAAAAGCTTACGTTGTTTAAAATTTTCTTGCCGCCTGCTTCAAAGCAGACATCCTGTAGTTTCAGCATGATGAATCCTTCCTCTTTTGTTGATATATCTTAAAAATCAATCTTTTGATTCAATTTTCAAATTTATTATAAGTGTTTATTCATTTAAAGTCAAGGGCAGAAGTGGAATTTTGCGAAATTTCACAGAAGAAAAAATATATTTTTATTTCGTTTCGGTGAGGTTTCCAATTGACAAGAAAATGAAGATATGATAAAATAGAAAAATCAAACCTTTTTTCGGTTTGGTCAAATTTTAAATGAGGTGATCGATATGAATTCAAATGTAAGACCGGACACAATGGCACGTATTACGACAAAAGAATTGGCAGACAGCTTTATCGAAGAGCAGGTGCGCGAGGTTCGTGCCCAGGTCGGCGACAAAAAAGTTCTCTTGGCTCTTTCCGGCGGTGTTGACAGCTCCGTTGTTGCGGCGCTTTTAATCAAAGCTATCGGCAAACAGCTCGTTTGTGTTCATGTTAATCACGGCTTGATGCGTAAAGGCGAAAGCGAACAGGTTTTGGAGATCTTCCAAGGTCAGCTTGATGCCAATTTAGTATATATCGATGCCACCGACCGTTTCTTGGATTTGCTCAAAGGTGTAGCAGAGCCCGAAAAGAAGCGCAAAATCATCGGCGGCGAATTTATCCGCGTATTTGAAGAAGAAGCCCGCAAGTTAGAAGGCATTGCCTTCCTGGCACAGGGCACCATTTATCCCGATATCTTAGAAAGCGACGGTGTCAATGCCCATCACAACGTCGGCGGCCTTCCCGAAGATATGCAGTTTGAAGGCCTCGTTGAACCCGTAAAGCTTCTTTATAAAGACGAAGTCCGTGTGGTCGGCAAAGCCCTGGGTCTTCCGTCCTCCATGGTCGACCGCCAGCCGTTCCCCGGCCCCGGCCTCGGCGTTCGCTGCCTGGGCGCCATCACCCGCGACAGACTCCACGCCCTGCGTGAAGCCGATGCTATTTTAAGAGAAGAATTCGACAACTGCGGTCTTGCCAAGACCGTATGGCAATATTTCATCGCCGTGCCCGATATGAAGAG
>JAFPCL010000219.1 GCA_017390225.1 Clostridia bacterium | reverse complement strand
GTTATTGATGCTGAAGAGTGTTGCGGACAACCAAAACAAATGAATATTAAAGTTTTTGGCGTGGCAATTTCGCCCGCATTTTAGGTTCAATTCGCTCCTTCAAACGGCGGATTGCCGTGCGGTAGGAGTGAAATATGCTTTATTTAGTCATCCCGTTTTATACAAATCACAGAATAACTGCTCATAATAGGACAAGCCATAAGAAGTCATCTGATGACGATTATGGAGGTTACTCATACCGTGCAGCCAAAACATCACTCTCTTATAGGGTGTGTTTTGGCTGTTTTGTTTCCTATGCAGTAATTGAATATCATTGCCGAGAGCCTCCGTACTCCAATTAAATTTAACAAAAATTTGATTGGAGGATGTTCAAATGAAAAAAACTTTAATTATTTTTTCTAATGTAAAGGTTTCCTTGACATTAGACGTGTATTATAAAAGCCGAGAAAGGGGGTGTCGGCTGTGAAAGAAAAACTAACTACATATGAAAGACGAGAAAATATCAAGTTGTTCTTAATTAAAGAAAAGGCTACAACTGCTCTTAGATTGTCTTTTATGTTCGATGTTTCAAGACAAACAATTATGAATGATATTGTTTTTCTCAGCAGTCGATTGCCTATAATCACCACCAAAGGAACCGGTGGAGGTATTTTTCTCAATTCGGATTTTGATGGTCCTAAAGAGTATTTAAACTCTGAAGAAGAACAGTTATTATTGAAGTTATGTGAAAAAGTAACATCTAAAGATAAGATGATTCTTTCTAACATAATTAACAAATTTTCTGTTCCTAAGGACAAATGAAATCTTTTTATGAACCTTGAAAAAGAAAGCGTGCAAGATAACGGCATTGCAGTATATGAGCATACGGATACATTCCGATAAATTTGAGCCGGGCAATGGGTACGCCATGACGATTTTGTTAAACAACCTTCATTTACCTTCTTTCTAAAGGTTGAAAATTCGAGCGAGAAATACCTGCATTGTAAAAGAGGTCTGCTACCTTGTGGCAAAGATGATTTATCGGCATAATGATACTTCTGCTTAGTTATAGTCCGAGCGTTTAAAGCGTCGCAGGCAATAAGAGCAGTCCGGGCGGTGCCGGGAAGGTGAAATTCCTATGGAGCAGTTACGCAAGCTGCCATCCGTTTTTGCTTTAATTATTGATATGGTTTGATGGTATTAAAAAAGGGATCGGTATGCATAGTCCCCCTAAAAATACAAATATAAGTATGTATGCACCTGTTACTTTGTTGTATTGTGTATTGGTCCCTTTCTTAATGCTATCAAATCGGAATATTACAAACTATGATACACATAAAATGAAGAAAGGACGGTGTTGCTTTGTGGATGATAAGTATGTTGTGACTTGTGAAGATGATAATATCCAAAATGATAAAGAATTTATTCTTAACATTCAGAAGGCAATGCTTGTTACTTTGTTTGAGAGTAAAAAAATAAACCACTTTCAATACGAATACGCAATAGAATTGCTTGAAAAAAATTTTAGAAAGAAGTAATTTTTTTGCGAATATTTAATACAGATGTTAAAATTTTATTGAAAGGAGTTGGTTTATAATGCTAAATGTAGCAGCATATTGTCGAGTTTCAACCGACAAAGACGATCAGGCAAACAGTTTTGAAAGTCAAAAGTTGTATTTTGAGGAATATATAAAAAGAAATCCTGAATGGGAACTTTATGAAATCTATGCAGATGAAGGCTTGACGGGTACAAGTACAAAAAAGAGAAAAGCTTTCAATAAAATGATTGCAGATGCACACTTAGGAAAATTTGACCTGATTATCACAAAAGAAGTAAGCAGATTCGCAAGAAACACCGTAGATACTCTGCAATATACAAGAGAATTAAAATCTCTAAATATTGGTGTTTACTTTGCTCTTGATAATATCGACACTCTTGCACCGGACGGAGAATTAAGACTTACAATCATGGCTTCGTTGGCTCAGGAAGAAAGTAGAAAAACATCTGAACGAGTTAAATGGGGGCAAAAGCGACAAATGGAAAAAGGTGTTGTATTCGGACGAGATATGCTTGGATATGATGTTGTAAATGGTGTTCTGCATATCAATGAAGATGGAGCAGAGATTGTAAGATTGATATTTCATAAGTTTGCAATAGAGAAAAAAGGTACATACACCATAGCAAGAGAACTTCGTGAAGCAGGATATAAAACTATAACGGGAAATGCAATATGGACAAATACTGTTATTCTGAAGGTTCTGAGGAATGAAAAGTATTGTGGTGACCTTATTCAAAAGAAAACTTTTACTCCTGATTTTCTTACACATCAAAAAAAATACAATCGTGGTGAAGAAGATTTTGTTGTGTTAAGGGACCATCACGAACCTATTGTTTCAAGAGAACTTTGGGATATGGCACAATATGAACTTGATAAACGCTCACCGTCTGAAGAAATCAAATTAAGACATAGTAATCGTTATCCACTATCGGGAAAAATAGAATGTGGTTGTTGTGGAAACAGATTTGTGTCAAGAACAAAAAAAAGAAAAGACGGAAGCAGATATAAAGCTTGGCGATGCTATGAAGCAGCACAACATGGCTTGCCGAAAGTTGATGCTGCAGGGAATCAAATCGGATGTAATGTTAATTCTCAAATTCGTGATGAAGATTTTATGCTTGCGATTCAGAAAGTTATTGAAAATTTGAAAGCAAACAGAAAAGTAATTTTAGATGGAGTCCTTGAAGTCTTGAAAATTGTATTCGATGCAGGAGAAAGTAAACAACTTGATGAAGATGCAATCAAAAAGAGAATTGAGAATCTTACATCTAAATCGGAAAGATTGCTTGATTTGTATTTGAGTGAGGATTTGACAAAAGAACAATATCGGCAAAAGAAAGAGAGCTACGAAAAAGAGATTGCGGAGTTAAATTACTCTTTAACACAAAGCAATAAGGAGAAATACAACTCATACGATAGCGAACAGATAATTGCCGATGTGAAAGAATATCTATCAGATTTACTCTATGCAAGAAAGCAAGACGATATATTTTATAAAACAATCATAGAAAAGATTGTAGTTTATGATAGGAAGCATTTTGATGTTTATTTAAATTTGCTCCCACACAGATGGAAAGTAGTGCTAAATTCAGCGTTAGAGCCGAATGACCTGTGTGGGAGCATTAAACACACGACATACCTATGTCATTCAGTACACCCTTGGTCATTTCCGTGGGCATGGAGAAACGCTGGCTCAGATAGCGCAGGCTGGCACCCAGTTCGCCTTGAGGGCCACCGTATTGGCTGATGATGTATTTTGCCATACGGGGGTCGGGGTTTTTGATGTTGACGGGGTACTGGAGTTTCTTTTCATAAATCCACATTATTTATTGCCTCCTTCCCAGGGCCAGGGGGAACTGATCCACGACCAGAGCGGTTCGTCGGTATCGCGGTTGGTGCGTTTGGGGACGCCACATGCGGTCAAGGGGCCGTAGGTGGTTTCATATTCGTCCTTGAGGGCTTTGGATTGCTTCCCTAAAGCGACGTAGCGCATGTAGGCGGCGGAGTTGTTGGGGTGGGTGTCTAAAAACAGCTGCAGCTCATACATGGCAAAATCGACTTCTTGAATCTTTCTCAGCAGTTCTTTTTGTTCATTCTTCATGGGTATCCTCCTTGTAGGGAGCACAGGATTCACAACCGTATACGCCTAAAGGTTTATATAAATCCGGAAACAGCGTGCCGTGCATCAGGGCATCGTCGAGCGAATAGGTGTCGCCAAAGGGCTGTTTCGGAACATATGCATAAGCCAGGCAGACGTTGTCGTTTTTTTCTGTGCTGCCGGAATTGTTTGAATACATAGTCATGCTCCTTTTTATTTATTAGAGGGCTTGTAAAAATGCACAGACCGTCACGACACGGAAAAAACAAAACTTTTTTAATCAAATCTTAATTTTGCAGATTAAAAAGTAGATTATGGTAGAAATCGGTCGCAACTATCAACGAATCTCACCTCTTGTGTACCTTTGTACAGCATCGGTAAGTCCTTTCGCACAAGCGTTGAAAGAATTCGATTCATGGATTCTGCACTATTTTTACTTTTTCCCTCGAGGCTATGCAGCTTTTACATAGCCTCCGATAACAGAGTATGCGCGGCGTTCTCAAAAGGTGCTTTTGACTTAAAGTTTAGTGTGGAAAGAGTTGAAAAAAATTGAATCGGTTTTAGGGGGATTAGCCTTGACAATATACGGCTTTTTATGGTATACTATCCTAAATAGATAACAAAGGAGAAAAATCATGGAAGAAAATTTGACACGATTTGGAATCAGCGGCGCTAAAGTGTACCAAAAGGGTGCATTTTCCCTTGTTGATTTGCTTGTGGAAGACGGTCGTGTTTTTGTTTTTTCTGTTGGCACTCTGCCGACGGATATTCCTGTTTTTGATATGAACACATGCTTTGTGTTTCCCGGTTTTACAGATGTGCACACGCATCTTCGTGAACCGGGTTTTTCATATAAAGAAACGGTGGAAACGGGAACGAAAGCGGCGGCGCATGGCGGCTATACGGCGGTGTGTGCCATGCCGAACTTAAATCCTGTGCCCGATAGTGTAGAGCACCTGAAAAAAGAAATCGAAGAGATTGAAAAGCAGGCGGTCATTTCCGTGTATCCTTACGGTGCCATCACCATAGGGCAAAAGGGAGAAGCGCTTTCGGATTTGGAAGGGATGGCACCTTTTGTGCTTGCCTTTTCCGACGATGGCAAGGGCGTGCAGAGCGATGATATGATGCGTGATGCCATGAAGCGCGCCAAAGCGCTCGGCAAAATGATTGTTGCCCATTGCGAGGACGAAAGCCTGATTCCCAAAGGCGGCTGTATTCATGATGGGGCTTTTGCCAAAGCCCATGGGCTCATTGGTATTCCGTCAAGCAGTGAATATGCCCAGGTCGCACGGGATATCGAGCTGGTGCGAGAAACGGGCGTGCGCTATCATGTGTGCCATGTGTCCACCAAAGAATCGGTGGAGCTGATAAAAAAAGCACAACAAGAAGGTCTTAGTGTCACGGGCGAAACAGGGCCGCATTATCTGACACTCACGGAAGATGATTTAATCGACGAAGGCAGATTCAAAATGAATCCGCCCTTGCGGGAAAAAGCCGACCAAGAAGCCCTTTTGGCGGCGGTAAATGACGGTACACTGTGCGCCATTGCCACCGACCATGCGCCCCATTCGGAAGAAGAAAAGAGCAAGGGCCTTGCACATAGCAACATGGGCATCGTGGGGCTGGAAACGGCGTTTGCTGTTTTATATACTGATTTGGTCAAAACAGGCAAAATGTCTTTGGAAACCCTCATCGACCGCATGGCAACAAGTCCTGCCCAAAGGTTCTCTTTAGGAAGTGGCGAAATCGAAGACGGGGGATTGGCAAATCTCACGGTGTTTTCCTTGGATGAAGCCTATACCATCGACCCCAAAGACTTTTTGTCTATGGGAAAAGCTACGCCCTATGCAGGAAAAGAGGTTTTTGGCAAATGCCTTTTAACCGTAGCAAACGGGAAAATTGCCTACAAGGAGGAAAATATTCATGCATAAAGGCATATACACGATAAAATCCAATATAAAAATTGCGGCAGATGTGTATGAAATGGTGCTTTCGGGCGATACTTCTGCCATCACCATGCCGGGGCAGTTCATCAATATTCTGCTCCCCGAAAAGTATTTACGTCGCCCCATTTCCATTTGCGATTGGTCGGAAGACACCATCACGATTGTTTATAAAGTAGTCGGCGGCGGCACGGCGCAGATGGCAACGATGCCCGTGGGCACGGAGCTGGACTGCTTGGTCGGGCTCGGCACGGGATTCGACACGAAAAAGAGCGAAACTTCTGCCCTTTTATTGGGCGGCGGCGTCGGCACACCGCCGATGTATGGGCTTGCCAAGGCTCTTTTGCGTGAGGGAAAAGAGGTCACCGTGCTTTTGGGCTTTAATTCCAAAGACGATGTTTTTTATCAGGAAAAGTTTGAAGCATTAGGCGCAAAAGTCGTGGTGGCAACAGCAGACGGAAGCTTTGGAACGCGCGGCTTTGTCACGGATATTCTGCCCGAAAATAAAGATGTGTTTTACTACACCTGCGGCCCGATTCCCATGCTGAAAGCAATCTATAAAGCCTTGGGAACAAAGGGGCAGATTAGCCTCGAGGAACGCATGGGCTGTGGCTTCGGCGCTTGCATGGGTTGCAGTATGCAAACAAAAGTCGGCAACAAGCGCGTCTGCAAAGAAGGCCCTGTCTTTGATGCGGATATTTTGCTTTGGGAATAGAAAGAGGTGGAAAAATTGCTTACAACAACACTTTGCGGTGTGGAGCTTAAAAACCCCATTATCCCTGCCAGCGGCACCTTTGGCTATGGCTATGAGTTTCATGAGCTCTACGATATCAATATTTTAGGCTCGCTGTCCTTTAAAGGCACAACGGCCGAGCCCCGCTTTGGAAACCCCACCCCTCGTATTGCAGAAACCCCGTCCGGGATGCTCAATTCCGTGGGGCTTCAAAATCCCGGGATTGAAAAGGTCATCGGGGAGGAGCTTCCGAAGCTCCGAGATTGCTTCCACGGGCCGATTATGGCAAACATCTCCGGCTTTTCTTTGGAGGAGTATGCTTCTTCCTGTGAGAAAATCGACGGGGAAGAGGGCGTTGCCTGGATTGAAGTGAATATCAGCTGTCCCAACGTGCATGACGGCGGTATGGCATTCGGGGCAACCCCCGAAAAAGCGGCGGCGGTCACCAAAGCGGTACGTGCCGTCACAAAAAAGCCAATCATCATGAAGCTCAGCCCCAATGTCACGGATATTGCTTCCATCGCCAAAGCCTGCGAAGCCGAAGGCGCAGACGGCGTGTCGCTCATCAACACGCTTTTAGGCATGCGTATTTCTCTTAAAACCAAAAAGCCGATCATGGCAAATCGCATGGGCGGCTTGTCGGGAAGCTGTGTGTTCCCGGTGGCTCTTCGGATGGTATGGCAGGTATATGAAGCGGTGAACATTCCGATTGTCGGCATGGGCGGCGTAACCACGGCAGAGGACGTGGTGGAAATGATGCTTGCCGGCGCAACGGCTGTGGAGGTCGGTGCGGCAAATTTGGTCGATCCCTTTGCTTGCAAAAAAATGATTGAAGATCTTCCGTCTGTCATGAAGACTTACGGAATCGATAAATTATCAGATTGTATAGGAGGCGCACATCATGGGTAAAGATGTTATTATTGCATTGGATTTTCCGAATAAAGCGGAAACCATGGCATTTCTCAGCAAATTCGAGGGCAAAAAGCCCTGGGTCAAGGTCGGTATGGAGCTTTTCTATGCCGAAGGTCCCGATATTGTTCGTGAACTGAAGGAAAAGGGTTTTTCCGTATTCCTGGACTTAAAGCTTCACGATATCCCCAACACGGTCAAAAGCGCCATGCGCTCTTTGGCAAACTTGGGTGCAGATATGGTGAATCTGCATGCATCGGGCACAAAGCCGATGATGGAAGCCGCCATTGAAGGGCTCACCCGTCCCGACGGCACTCGTCCGATTCTGCTGGCTGTCACCCAGCTGACGTCTACCTCCGAAGAAGTGATGAAGCGTGATCTTTTGATTGACCATCCCATCGCAGAGGTTGTTACGTCTTATGCAAAAACCGCACAGGAAGCAGGCTTAGACGGCGTTGTGTGCTCTCCCTTGGAAGTTACACAAGTCAAAGAAGCCTGCGGCAAGAGCTTTTTCACCGTCACCCCCGGCATTCGCTTTGCCGATGGCGATGTGGGCGACCAAAAGCGCGTGACAACGCCTGCCGATGCCAATAAAAACGGCAGTGACTATATCGTTGTGGGAAGACCCATCACAAGAGCCGAAGACCCGGTGGCGGCATACAACCGCTGTGTCGCAGAGTTTGTTACCGAATAAAGAAAAGGAGAGATATATCATGGAAAAGAAAATTGCAAAAGCTTTATTATCCATCGGTGCCGTGTTCCTGCGCCCCGATGAACCCTTTACTTGGGCAAGCGGCATCAAAAGCCCGATTTACACCGATAACCGCCTGACCTTGACGGCACCTGAAGCGCGCAATCAAGTGGAAGAAGGCCTTGCCGAGCTTGTGAAAAAACACTATCCCGACTGCGAAGTGCTGATGGGCACCAGCACCGCCGGCATTGCCCATGCCGCCATTGTCGGTCATCTTCTGGATATGCCCATGGGCTACGTTCGCTCCGGCAACAAAGACCACGGCAGAGGCAACCGCATTGAAGGCAAGCTCACCCCCGGCAGCAAGGTTGTTGTTGTGGAAGATTTAATTTCCACCGGCGGTTCTGTTATCGAAGTGGTGGATGCTCTTCGTGAAGCCGGCGCCGAAGTGCTGGGCATCGTCAGCATCTTCACCTATGGCATGGCAAAGGCAACCCAGCGCCTGGGAGAAGCCGGTGTCATCAACTATTCTCTTTCGAATTTCGATGCTGTGGCAGAGGTTGCCGCAGAGGAAGGCTATATTCGTCCGGAGGACATCGCACGTCTTAAAAAATTCCGCGACAATCCTTCCGATGAAAGCTGGCGTGCATAAGAAAGGGAGAGTAGTATGCAACATTTAATTGATATTATGGATATGACCGTGGAAGAAGTCGATCAGTTGATTTTAAAAGCGGAAGATATCATAGCCAATCCTGCGGCTTATGCCGAAAAATGCCGCGGCAAAAAGCTGGCAACGCTCTTTTTTGAGCCGTCAACCAGAACGCGCCTGAGCTTTGAAGCGGCAATGTATGAGCTGGGCGGTCATGTGCTGGGCTTTGCCGATGCCAATTCCAGCTCTGCCACCAAGGGCGAAACCGTTGCCGACACCATCCGCGTTGTCGGTTGCTATGCCGATATTATCGCCATGCGCCATCCCAAAGAGGGCGCACCCCTGGTTGCAACGCAGGTAGCCAACGTGCCGATCATCAATGCCGGTGACGGCGGCCACAACCATCCCACCCAAACGCTCACCGACCTTCTGACCATCCACAGAGAAAAGGGGACATATGAAGGGCTCACAATCGGTTTCTGCGGCGACCTCAAATTCGGCAGAACCGTGCACTCTCTGCTGCAAGCCATGTGCCGCTATCCCAACACAAAATTTGTGCTGATTGCGCCCGATGAACTGAAAATTCCCGGATATCTTCGGGACAAGCTGGATAAGCTGAATATTCCCTACACGGAAACGCCGGATTTGGAAAGTGCCATGCCCGAGCTGGATGTCCTGTATATGACCCGTGTGCAACAGGAACGCTTCTTCAATGAAGCCGACTATGTACGCCTCAAGGACACCTATATTTTAACGCCCGAAAAGCTTTCCAAAGCCAAAAGCGATATGATTATTCTCCATCCGCTTCCCCGTGTCAATGAAATTCCCCGCGCCATCGACGATGATCCCAGAGCCTGTTATTTCAAGCAGGTCTTGAACGGAAAATATGCACGCATGGCATTGATCATGAAGCTTTTGGGTATTTCGTGAGATAAGGAGGAACCATCATGATAGTCACACCAATCACCGACGGCATCGTCATTGACCACATCACCTGCGGCAAGGCGATGGAATTATACAAAATTTTAAATTTAGACGAGCTGGATTGCACCATTGCCATCCTGCGCAACGTCCAAAGCCAGAAGTTAGGCCGCAAGGACATTATCAAAATCGACCGTGTGCTGGATCTTAACTACGATGTAATCAGCTGTATCGACCCCGGCATCACCGTCAACATCATTAAAGACGGAAAGCTCTTAAAGCGCAAGCATTTAGAGCTTCCCGAGCGCATCGAGGGCATCTTTAAGTGCAAGAACCCCCGTTGCATCACCTCCGTGGAGCACGAGCTTCCGCAGGTGTTCAAGCTCACCGACCGCGAAACACGCGTGTACAGCTGTGAATACTGCGAAACGCCCGTGAAAAAGAAATAATCTATTCAATCAGGTTGTTAATTCATATTTTTATAGGGAACGTCCAAAGTGGCGTTCCTTTTTTAATTGTTGTTGCTTTTTGGAATTGTTTGTTGTAAAATAGTTTATAATGGCAGTAAGATGTGCTTTAGAAAGTGATTGATGGTATTTTCGAGAAACAGAATCATATTCATTATACAGTCTTTGTAGAAAATATCTTTAAAAGGAGAGTTTTATGATGAGCATAAAAGAAGAATTTTATAAAGAAATTGAAAATTATTCAATTAATGAGTTGAAACTGATTTTTGAAACTCAAAAGGATTTATATACAGACGAAGAAATGATGTTGATAAAAAAACGATTGATAAAGAATAGAGTATTATGGACGATAAGTCTT
>JAFPCL010000218.1 GCA_017390225.1 Clostridia bacterium | reverse complement strand
GCATTAAATAAAGAGGAATTCGCCAATTTGGGCGAATTCCTACAAATTACAAAGTTTTTAAGATTAGAATATTATTTATAAAGATTGTATATGCTTTGTTTTTTGCCATGAAACGGTCTGTGCCTTTTTAAACATCCCCTTTTTATTGTTATTCATGCTTACACGCCACCAATACGGTTTCATATGCCCAATGGGTGGCATCTATATCTGAAAGCGAGGGATGCGGCGCAGTTGTTTTTGTGCCGGCAATGCGGGATAAAAGAACGGTGAGCTCGGCACGGGTGATGTTGTTGTTCGGGCGGAACGAATGGTCTTCGTAGCCGAGGACATATCCTTTATTGGCAATGGCGGCAATATAGGGACTGCCCCAGAAATCGGAAGCAACATCGGTAAATTCGGTGGTTTTTGTTGCGGTATCGAGAGACAGAAGTACGCAAAGAACCTTGCAGAGCTCGGCACGGGTGATGGGAGTTTCTCCGCGGAAGGTTCCGTCTTCATAACCATGCAAGATGCCAGATGCCATAAACCGTGCCACGATATCTGCGTGTGCGCTGTCTACATCGGAAAGGGAAAAGCTTTGGGTCGTTTCCGGAACAAAAAACAAGGCGTCCAGTGCTTCGATGACTTCATAGCGTGTGGCGGCTCGGTCGGGCATAAATTGACCATTTGCCGCTGTCATAAATCGAATTTCTTTGGTATTGGCGCGAAGTCCCATCGTCTGCGGCACGGGTACAACGGGTGCCGGCATCGAATTGCCTCCACCGCCACCGCCGCCACCGGATTTTTTGAATACGGCTTCGACGAAAATGTCTTTTTCTGCAACAAAGGAATATTCTTTTTTCGTGCTGACTTTTTTCTCACCAACATACCAACCGGAGAACGTATATTTGGAAGCAGGCGTTGCCTTTAATGTGACAGATTCACCGATGGTAAAACTCCCGGCTCCCGTGACCAAACCTTTGCCGTCAATGTCTACGGTCACCATGACGGTGTTTTTTCGTTCAAACAGAGCGGAAACCGTGTGATTTTTGCTGATGGAAAAGCTACTTCCTTCCAAAACCTCGCCGTCCAACAGAATGTGCTTTAAATTATATTCTGCATCAGGGGTTGCCGTAACGGTAATTTGTGTGCTAAAAATGCCGGAGCTTTCGGAAAGCGAGATTGTGCCGCCGACAACGGTTTCTGCCGTGACGGTGTATACGGTGGGAATAAAGCTTGCGCTGACCGTGTGATTGCCTGTGACCGAGAAAGTATTTCCCTCCAGGGGCGTGCCGTCCAGCAAGAAATGCGCCAAAACATAATGCTCCATTGGAGTGGCAGACAGGGTAACGGTTTGCCCAAATTGTCCTTGTGCTTTGTCAGCTGTTATGCTTCCGTTTTCGGTGGGATGGATGGAAATGTCATAAAGAATGGGGGTGAAAACGGCACTGACTGTATGGTTTTTGGTGATGACAAAGGTTGGCTCTTCCCAAACCTCTCCGTCTAACAGATAATGCGAGAAGTGGTGATGCAAATCGGGTGTTGCGGTGAGATTTACTTGTGTGCCGAAAATTCCCTCTTGGGCAGATACAGAAAAAGTACCGCCGGAGGATTCTTTTGCCGTGACGGTGTATACAGCGGGAATGAAGCTTGCACTGACCGTGTGAGGTCCGGTGATAGAGAAGGTATTGCCGGCTAAAGGCTCCCCATCTAAGGTGAAATAATCCAAAACATAATGGTCATCGGGTATGGCAGAAAGAGTAACGGTTTGACCGATGATGCCTTGTCCAATATCAACAATGACCGTTCCATGCTCGGCAGTGTCTACCGAAATGTCGTAGGGAATCGGCGTGAACAGGGCACAAACCTTGTGGATGCCCTGCGCAATATAGGTGTTTCCTTCTTGGGGTGTGCCATCCAAAAGAAAACCGTTCGGCATAAAGGTGCGGTCAGGTGCAAAGTCTACCGTGACTTCATCCCCAAAAGCGGCGTAAGGCTGAGAAAGGGAGATTTCTCCGTTCTCTGCAGGCACGATAATCTGCGGATACTGAAGAGAAAAAGCAGTGTCTTCCATGACAATATCGTAGGATGCATAATCGATGGTTGACACATAAGAAGGGGCATCGCAGGTGATCAAGGTTTCGGCTTGTGTGTTGGGGAGTATCTGCATTTGGAAAGAAAAAAGCTCTCCATCTTTCGATACAGTGGAAGTTCCGCTTCCGACAACACTGTATTGCGACATCGTTTCCAAATTTACATTTGCATTGTTGGCGTTGATGGTTAACATCCCTTGGTAGAGATTCCTTTTGTCGGAACGCGGCACAGGGCGAAGTACAGTGTTGTCGTAGCGCAAAAGAAGCTTGAGGGCACAAAAACCCGGATTGTCGGTAACGTGAACGGAAACCGTGACAATCCCCTCTTCATCAATAGGGCTGAAGGAAAGAGAAAAATTGCAATTGACGCTATCATCCGCCGTAAGACAGATACCGTATAGGGGCATCATACAGAGAATTAACAGATAGCAGAGAATTTTTTTCATGGAAACGCCTCCTTTGCTTTTGATTATATCATAGATTAGAAGAAAATGCATCTGTTTTTTATAAAAACCTTTATTTTACAGATCGAGCTTCAGATCATTTTCACGAATCCAGCCGATTTTGCGGAAAAACAGCCCAAACAGCCAGCACAAAACAGCCGGAAGAACGATGCAGATGAGCAGAAGCCCCAGCCAGTCCATGGCACCGGGGGTGATAGTGGCGGCGCCGTTTTGGATAGCGGCGGCAGAAGGGTTTGTCCAACCGGTCCACACACCGATGGGGCCAACCATGCCGCAAGTGCCCATGCCGGAGGAAACAGCCGTGCCGTTCATTTCCATCTGAAAGACACAGGTGGCAATCGGGCCGGTGACGGCAGAAGCTAAAATGGCAGGAAGCCAGATTTTCGGGTTTTTCACAATGTTGCCCATTTGGAGCATAGAGGTGCCTAAGCCTTGAGAGACCAGTCCGCCCCAACGATTTTCACGGAAGGAAAGAACGGCAAAGCCGACCATATTGGCACAGCAACCTGCCACGGCGGCACCACCGGCAAGCCCCGTAAGAGAAAGGGCGGCGCAGATAGCGGCAGAGGAAATGGGAAGGGTGAGAACAATACCAACGATGACGGAAACTAAAATCCCCATAAGGAAAGGATGCAGATCCGTTGCCCACATGATGAGCTTGCCGATGGAAGATGCCGCGGCACCGATCGGCTCGGCAATGAGGGCGGCAATCCCGATACCGGATAAAATCGTGACGATGGGCGTGACTAAAATATCAATCTTTGTTTCTTTGGAAACAACCTTGCCCAGCTCCGTTGCAATGAGCGCGATAAAGTATACTGCCAAAGGACCGCCGGCACCACCCAGCATATTGGTGGCATAACCGACAGG
>JAFPCL010000217.1 GCA_017390225.1 Clostridia bacterium | reverse complement strand
GGCAGAACAAACGCCGAAAGATAAAGCACACCGAGCACATAGAGAAAAACACCGCCATCCACACTTAAGAAGCCGTCCCACAGCCAAAACAGAACTGTGAAAAGAAAAATCCCGCTCCAAAGCAGTAAAAGTGTAATTACTAAAAGTACGTTGATAAACATGTTTTGTTTTTTTATTATTTTCCTATCTTCACACATTCACCACATAATCCTTCTTAAAGCCGTGGGAGCCGAAGATTTGCCATTTGCCCACGCCGAGTCTTTGCAAAATGGCATTTCTCTCTTCTCTACATTCACCGGGGTCTGTGTCTACCGATGTCATGAGGATGGGCGCATATTGATTATGGGCGGCTTGCTCCGGCGTGAGGCCGTGCATATTGATATAAATATCTCCCGTGAATGCCAGATGATGGCGATAATCTACCAGAACAATTTCTCCCGGCAGATGGCCGCCTTTGCCCTCGTATACTTCAAAATGAAGCTCGCCGAAATCAAAAAAGCCAATCTGCGTTAAGGGCTCGGAAGGATTTTGAATATTCGCCCACGGCACCGTGATTTTCTCGGGCTGCACGATTTCATAGGAGGTTAACAGCTTGCAGATTTGCACATAGGGCTTATGAAGCGGATTTTCCTCTCTGTAGCCATTCTTTTCCGAAAATTCGTTTTGAAGACAAAGCGCTGTTTTATAGCTTGCAATCACTTCATCAAATAGCGGCAAAAGGCCGCAGTGGTCCACGTCGGCATGGGTAATGAGAATCGATTTCTTTTCGGTTTCCCAATTTGGAATCACAAGCTTTAAAATCTTCTCCATTTCTTCTTTATAGCAGGCATAGCCGCTGTCGATAAATAAATGTTTACCACAGCTTTCAATAATGATGGTATTGCTTCCGCAGGGCGGCTCAATCAGGGTAATTTCCGTGTTGTCCGTGATGGTGTGGGTGCTGATGCGCGGTGAGAAATTTGCGCCCATGGATGCCCCGAGCAATTCTGCGAATTTACTGATACTGTCAAAGGTACGATACGGAGATATGCCTTGTTCGTCCAAAGTCTGCATGGCAAGATTTACATGCACCAGAAGCTCTTTTGTGACATCTGATGCAAGACCCACGCTTTGCGAAAGACCCAAAACATATGTATTATAAAAAATACTGTTGTCGTAAACTTTTTCTGAGCTATTGTAATCAATCACACGAACTTTGCAAAGCTGCTCGACTTCTTTTAAAAATTCCGCGATTTTATCGGAGTCTTCCACATAGAGCCCCATTTTGAAATATTGATATTCCGTTCCATTTTCTTGGGAGCTGATGTAGGATATATTAAAATTAAACCGATCAATCAGCTTCAAAACATCCGTGACACTGCCGGGCGTGTCTTCTAAACAAAACTCCAAAAGCACAATACTTGTTTTTGTTTGCGCATTATGAAGATAACCGAACTTTTCAAGCTCTATATCTGCTTTTTCAAGCTGTTCTTTCGTGCCTTCTGCATCGATAAACAGCGTATGGGAATCGACGGCTTTGTTGTAGCTGACACGGGTGATGTTGATGCCCAGTGCCGAAAAGCACTCACTTGCCTTTAAAAATGCACCGATTCTGCTCGGCATGGATGTGACATATGTTTTTTTCATACAATCCCCTCGCATTAAAAAATTCTATATTAAGCATAGCACAAATCGTAAAAAAGGTCAATAAATACAGAAAATTTTCTCACCCGTACGGCTTGACTTTTTTTCGTTTTCGCTTATAATCAAAGAGAGGTGATTCAAATGCAATATCGTATATTTTCGGAAAACGAATGGGTGTATCCCGATTCATCTGCAGAAGGTGGAAAAAAAGAGGCCGTTTTGTTTGCACCCCGTGGTGCGGACGTTTGTTTTCAGGTGCTCACGGACTATGAATTTTCAGAAAATTCTTCTTTTTCTTTTTCGCATGATTTCAAAGAAGCCGAGCCTGTCATCTATCAGCTTTTGCCGGCGTATGTCAGTGAGAACAGTGCTGCCGATATTCATACCACAACGAATTATGAATCGGTGAAACATTTTGTGACAAGACAGGCACCCTTCACGGTGTATGAAATCACAAAACCCATCGAGGGCGCACCGGATGAGGGCAGAGCGGCTTTTTATGTTCGATTGAATATAGCGAAGGATGCTACGCCCGGAACGCATACCGGAGAGCTTTCGTTTGTGATTGACGGCACTTGCGTAGTCGTGCCTGTGACTCTTACGATTTATCATGTATGCATTCCGGCACTTTCCGACTCCAATTTTCATATGGTGAACTGGCTTTTTTCCCCGTCCATTGAAAACTGGCATGAGGTCAAGATAGGCACAGAGGAATTTGACGAGATTTTAAAGGCTTATTTTGAAAATCTCATCGATATGCGAAACGATATGGTTATCATTCCCGAAGGCGTGCCCGTTCGGGATAAAAACGGCAGAGTGGTGGATTTTGATTTCACCAATGCCGAGCGCTTCGGCAATCTTGCCCTTTCCTGCGGCTTCAAAAAAATCATGGGCGGCTTTGTTGCCCGCTTTGTGAACTGGGACGATGCGGATCAGTTCCTTGCTTGGGACAGATCGCTTGCTTGCACCACGATTGAAGCCTTCCGTCAGCTGAAAATCTATTTCACCCGTGCATGGGAATGTGTGCAGAAAAATGGTTGGGGCGACCGCTATATGCAGTCTTTGGTGGATGAACCGCAGTTCCCCAACAGTCTTTCCTACCGTGCACTCTCCGGCATTTGCCGCCAGAACATGCCCGGCATAAAAATCCACGATCCCGTGGAAACCTCCGATGTTGCCGGTGCACTCGACGTGTGGGTTGTCAAGCAAGCTATTTTTGAAAAATACAGAGAGGACTTCCGCGCCTTGCAGGACTGCGGCGAAGAAATGTGGATCTACACCTGCGGCTATCCGGGCGGCAAAGCCATGAACCGCTCCGTGGACCTTCCCTTGACGGTCAGCCGTATGCCCCTGTGGATGTGCTATAAATACGGCTGCACGGGTTTCCTACATTGGGGCTATAATTCTTGCCGCCAAGAAAAAGGAAAAATCACAGACTGCTGCAGCCCCATCGGCGGCACAAACCTCAAATTCACACCCGGCAACGCCCATGTGGTCTACAATGAAAACAAACGCCCCTTATACAGTGTGCGCGGACACTTGCAAAGAGCCGGCACATACGACTACGAGCTTTTCTATCAGCTGGGGCTTAAAGACAAAGAAAAGGCCATCTCCCTCATCGAAAAAGT
>JAFPCL010000216.1 GCA_017390225.1 Clostridia bacterium | reverse complement strand
TTCCCTCATTTCTCGATTCTATGGTGTCATTATACCACAAAACCGCGGATAAATCAAGGCATTTTGCCATATTTGTGGCAAGCGGTATCAAAAGAGTGAATTCCCAAAGTAAATTCCACAGTGGAATTTGAAGTGGAATTTACTTTGGGAATTCACGCCTTTTTCTTTTTTTATGTCAATTGGTTTTTGAAAAATCTAAATTTCTTTTGAAATTCCAAATTTCCCCTTGCACCTTACTTAAAAATCTGTTATAATAAAAAGAATCAGAGGAGACGATAACGTACACGTTATCGCCGGTGGATTTCATTGCCCGTGCGATTATTTTTTCGCATACGCGAAAAAAAGCGCACATGGGCGTAAAAATCTCTTATCATTCCTTGCCATACTGATAAAAGATTTTTAATTTAATTATTTGTGCCGTCGTACGGCGGCGGAATGGAGATTTTTATGCTGATTCGGACACGGATATTACTTACGTTAAACAAATTATTTCGCTGTCCCGTGCATCCCTTTAATTTACAGAACGATGGGAAAACGTCCTATGCCATGTGGCAATACGAAAAGGGCGCGGACACCATAAAGAATTATGCCGAAAAAGTCGATGCCGAAACGATGTTTTCGGGAAAAGACGTGCTGGACATCGGTTGCGGTGCGGCAGGGAAAAGCATGTACTATGCATCCCTCGGCGCAAAAAGCGTCACGGGGATGGATGTGGTGCCTTACTACGAAGAGGAAGCTACGGCACTGGCAGAGAGCCTCGGTTTTTCCGATGTGTTCCGCTTTGTCTTGGGCGATGCGGCACACATGGATTTTCCCGACGAGAGCTTTGACGTAATCATCATGAACGATGCCATGGAGCACGTGGACGACCCCATGGGCGTTTTAAACGAAGCCGCCCGTGTCTTGAAAAAAGGCGGCAGATTGTATCTTAATTTTCCGCCTTACAATCACCCCTACGGTGCGCACCTGTCCGACTGCATCGGCTTTCCCTGGGTGCATGTGTTTTTCTCCGATAAGGTGCTGATTGAGGCTTATAAAGCGCTTTGTGCCGACAAGCCCGACGGAGAAAAGCGTATTGCTTTTCGAATTTCAAAAAAAGAAAACGGAGAAGAGTATTTCTCCTACATCAACAAAATGACCATTAAAAGATTTAAGAAGCTGAAGGCTAAGTGTCCGCTTTCGGTCTTTGACTATCGGGAAATGCCCTTGCGCCCTGTATTTGCGCCCTTTTGCAAGCTCCCGATTCTGCGTGAATTTTTAGTCAAAATGGTTGTTGTGATTTTAGAAAAGAATTAATTTGAGGATAACACTATGAAGATAACCAACGTATACCGCACCGACTCGGAAATGCAGACCCAAGGGGTAGCATCATTTTTTGCCAAGGGCTATCTGCGCCCCACGGTGTATTTGCTCTCCGGCGATTTAGGCGCCGGAAAAACCGTGTTTGCTCGTGGACTTGCCCGTGCCTACGGCTACGAGGGTGCGGTTTCCAGTCCCACCTTTACCATGATTAACGAATACCACGGCATCGGCATCGATATTTTCCATATGGATTTATACCGATTGGAATCGCCCGACGAGCTGGAGGGCATCGGCTTCTGGGATTATGTGGACAGAGGGGTGCTTATCATCGAGTGGCCGGAAGCCTTTATGGAGGATATGCCGGAGAATGCCATTCAGATTCGTATCGACCGTGGCGACACGGAAGAAGAGAGAATCATCACGATTGTAACAGGAAAGGACGAATAAGTTGAACATTTTAGCCATCGACACAGCTTCCGTTGCCGCTTCCGTTGCTATTTTAGAGAACGGACGGCTATTGTGTGAGCTATTTTCCGATACGGGGCTGACCCATTCACAGACGATTATGCCCATGGTTGATCAGGCACTTTCCATGGCAGGGAAAAAGCTTTCTTCCATGGATCGGCTGGCAGTCACCATCGGCCCCGGCTCTTTTACCGGGCTTCGCATCGGCATCGGCACCGTGAAGGGGCTTGCCATGGGGGCAGACCTTCCGGTGGTCGGGGTATCGACACTCAAGGTTATTGCCCACAATGCATTGCCGACACCATATCTCATTGCTCCTATCATGGATGCCCGCCGCAATCAGGTGTATAATGCCTTGTACCGTGGCGAAAATTTAGAAGAAATCATGCCGCCCCGTGCACTGGGGATTGATGAGCTGGTGCGTGAGCTTCATGAGCCGACGGTTTTTGTCGGCGACGGGGTAGCACCCCATCGGGCATATCTCATCGAAGCCATGGGAGAAAACGCACTGTTTGTTCCAAAAACACGGATTCTCACCCGTGCTTCTTCCTGTGCCGCACTGGCAGAAACCATGGATGCCATCGATGCCGGCGCACTTGCACCGTCTTATATCCGCTTATCGCAAGCGGAGCGAGAATATAACGAAAAGAATCAGAAAGGATGATTAAAATGATGATAGCTATGGGTGCAGACCACGGTGGTTTTGCATTAAAAGAGGTTTTGAAGGCATATTTGACAGAAAAGGGAATTGAAACCGTTGATTACGGCACGTATAACGGCACCGACAGTGTGGACTATCCCGTCTATGCCAAGGCTGTTTGCGAAGCCATTCAAAAAGGCGAATGTGACCTGGGCATTTTGGTTTGCGGCACCGGCATCGGTATTTCCATTGCCGCCAACAAGATGAAGGGCATCCGCTGTGCCCATCTGTGCGATCCTTTGTCCGCTTCTCTTACTCGTCAGCACAACAACGCCAACGTCATTGCCCTGGGTGGCAGAATCACCGGGGATGAGCTGGCAAAAGCCATTGTGGATGCATGGCTCTCTGCGGAATACCAAGGCGGCAGACATCAGAACAGAATCGATTTGATCTCTGCTTTGGAAGACTAATTTTAAATCGCCCCAAATTTTCATGGGGGCAAGCTTTTTTTGAGAGTTTGCCTCCTTTTTGATTTTTTTTACAGAATGGAGGATGTATCATGCATTGTCCCAAATGCGGCAGCGCTGACACAAAAGTTTTAGACTCCCGCCCCTTGGATGCAGAAAATGCCATTCGCCGCAAGCGTGAATGTAATGCCTGCGGTCAGCGGTTCAAAACCGTTGAACGAGTGGAGTACACCCAAATTCAAGTGCTGAAAAAAGACGGCACACGGGAGCTTTTCAGCCGTGAAAAGCTCATCAAAGGGCTTCTGCGTGCCTGCGATAAAACACCGGTATCGCTAAGCGATCTGGAAGAGCTGGTGGCAGATATTGAAGCTACCCTTGCCGCCAATATGGAATATGAAGTGGAATCTACCCAGATTGGGGAAATGGTGATGGAGCGGCTTCGCAAGCTCAACGATATTGCCTATGTCCGCTTTGCATCCGTTTATCGCCAGTTTAAAGATATCAGCACCTTTATGGCAGAGCTTAATAAGCTCCTGGAGAATCCGTAATGGAAGCGCATAAGTACACACTCAGATTCACCGATTGCCGTTACAGTCGATATCTTTCCGTTTCCGGTCTGTTTGATATTTTAGAGGACATCACCATGCAATCGGCAGAGCGCCAAGGCTATGGATATACGGCAATGGATGCCTTTTGCCTGTCCTGGATTGTGTCCGATTGGAACAGCCGCCTGTATTTTCGCCCTGCCATGGGAGAGGCGGTTTCGGTCTTTGCCCATGTGCAGAAAATCGGTGCCGGCGTGCTGAAATGGCAGTATCGCATGGAAGCCGCCGACGGGCGCACCGTCGCAGTCGCATCCGCCACCTGGGGTGCCGCCAACTTGAAAGAAGGCAAAGCCATGCGAATCCCCGAAGCCATAAAAGAGAAAATCACGGCAGATGACACGATTTATCTTGCCTATGCGCACCCCGGCGGCAAAGTGCCGACGCAGGCAGAAGAAAAAGCACCCTTTGTGTTTTTCACGGGGGAAAAGGATTTCAACGGGCATATCAACAATGTCAGCTCCATCATTCGTGCCATCGATGTCTGGGGCAAGGATGAAGCTTCCGTCACGGCATTTTCGGCGGCGTATGCAACGGAAGCAAGCGAAGGAAAACAGGCTGTGCCCTATGTTGCACACACCGACATAGGCGACACCGTGTATATCACAGGCGAAAACGGCGTGATTTCCCGATTTTACATAGAATGTGAGGTAAAATGATGTTAAAAGAAAAGTTTTTGGAAATATTCGGTGGGGAAGAAGAAGGGCTTCGCGTGTTTCGTGCCCCCGGCCGTGTCAATCTGATTGGGGAGCACACCGATTACAACGGCGGCTATGTGTTTCCTGCCGCACTCACCAAAGCTTCCACCGTGGTGTTAAGAAAGCGGCTTGACTGCTTTGTGCATATCCGTGCTACAGATCTTGCGGAAGAAGCGGTGATTGATTTGTCCCGTATTGAAAACTTTAAAGACCTTCCCTACGGCAATTATCAGGCAGGGGTGATGGACGAAATGCATAAGGCAGGCTATGCCCTGTTCGGCATGGATATGCTCTTTGAAGACACCGTGCCCCACGGCTCCGGGCTGTCTTCCTCCGCCGCCATTGAAGTGGTCACGGCGCTGGCAGTCTACACCTTGTCCCGTGAAGCCGGCATCGGCAAAGAAGCTTCGATGGCAGACCTCGCCAAAATTGCCCAACGTGCCGAAAATCAATACATCGGCGTAAACTGCGGCATTATGGATCAGTTTGCTTCCGCTATGGGCAAAAAAGACATGGCACTGCTTCTCAATTGCAAGACACTGGAATACGAGCTTGTGCCTGCCGTGATGGAAGGCTACTGCCTGGTTTTATCCAACACGAAAAAGAAGCACACGTTAGGTGCTTCCAAATATAACGAAAGACGGCAGGAATGTGACAATGCCTTTGCGGCACTCTCTGAAGTTCTGCCCGGAAAAACCTGCTTGGGCGATATTTCTCCCGAAGAATTTGAAGCAAACAAGCAGGCAATTACAAACGAAACGGAGCAAAAGCGCGCCGCCCACGTCATTTACGAGGATGCCCGTGTGCTTGCGGCAGTAGAAGCCCTCAAGAAAAACGATCTTGTGACCTTCGGTCAACTTTTGAACGCCTCCCACGATTCCCTGCGCGATCTTTATGAGGTCACGGGAGAAGAGCTCGACACCATGGTGGAAGAAGCGCGCAAAATCGAAGGTGTCCTCGGCTCTCGCATGACCGGCGCCGGCTTCGGCGGCTCTACCGTCAGTGTCGTGAGAACGGATATGGTAGACCGGTTCCAAAAAACCGTCGGCGAAAACTATACGAAGCGCACAGGCCTTGTGCCGGAGTTTTATATATCCGAAATCGGCAACGGCGCAGAGGCAGTGCCCTTTCAGGCACAGTGATATTGTGCTGTCGCACAGTGATATTACGCCTTGCGGCGTAGTGATATTTGCGCTGCGAGCGCAAGTGATATATTTGCTTCGCAAATGTTTCGGAGGAAAATCGAAAAACGATTTTCTTTGATATTGGTTGCGATAAATTTCAGATTTTACAAATAATCACCAATAAAATCAAAGATTTGCAAAGCAAATCTACCACAACTTCACACTCCACACTCCACACTTCAAACTTACTAAAACGCATCGCGGAGCCATTCAATCGACACCACATCGATTTCATCCCCCTTCACATCGCCGACAATGCCGATGGCATCGAAGCGGCAGGGTTTGTTGCGGATGCGATGGCGCAGTAAATAGAATTCTGCGGTTTTTCGGATTTTGTCTTGCTTCCACGGGGAGATAAAATCAAAGGGCGAGTAAAACCGTACTTGAGCGAAGATGTATACACCGGAAAAATGCTTGTCAGAAGTGAAATTGAAACAGATGATTCGGCAGACTATGTTTCATTCAC